>JBGPOC010000007.1:0-19383 GCA_041487825.1 Candidatus Dormibacteraceae bacterium
GGGCTTCGTGATCGCCGCCTCGCCCGGCCCGATCTTCTTCCTGTGCTTTAGGCGCACGCTCACTCGCGGCTGGCGCGCCGGGCTCGTCTCCGGCTTCGGAGTAGCGACGGCCGACGGGTTATACGCCGCCCTCGCTGCGTTCGGCATCGGCGCGCTCACATCCCTGCTGGCGGGCGAGCGCCGGTGGCTCGTCCTGATCGGAGGCGCGGTGCTGGTCTGGCTCGGTCTGCGCACGCTGCTTACCAGACCGAAGGCGGGGGAGCCGGAGACGGCCGACGGAGGTACTGGCCTTGCATGGGCGTACCTCTCGACCCTTGGGCTGACCCTCGCCAACCCGGCCACGATCGTGTCGTTCGCGGCCCTTGTCGCTTCCCTCGGGATCGGGATCAGCGGCGGCTTCCTGCCTCCGGCTCTGCTCGTGCTCGGGGTGTTCGCCGGGTCGGCGACGTGGTGGTGCGTGCTCGCCGGCGTCGGCGCAGGGTTGCGCACGCGGGTAACTCCACGGGTGGTCAAGGGCATCAGCACGGTTAGCGGCCTGGCCATCGCAGCCCTCGGCCTGGTGGCGATCCTGTCCACCCTCGTCGGAGGCTAGGAAATGGAAAGCGTCCACGCGCAGTTTCGTGTGGTGACGTGACCAACGCAGAGGCGCGGACGCGCACAGTGACATGGGCCGACCCGCTCGCCCGTCTCAGCGACGTTGCGAGCATGTCCGGCCTCGAGTACATGAGCGCGGTGGTCGAAGGAAAGTTGCCGCCGCCGCCCATCATGGTGACGATGGGGATCACCGGCGGAGAGGCCGAGGAGGGGAGGGTGGTCTTCAGAGGCGAGGCGGGCGAGTATCTCTACAACCCCATCGGCGTCGTGCACGCCGGGTTTGCCATGACCATTCTCGATTCCGTCATGGGCTGCGCCGTGCACACCACGCTTGCGCTCGGTGAGCGCTACACCACCCTCGAGACCAAGGTCAACTTCGTGCGTCCGATCACAACCGAAACCGGGCCCGTTCGGTGCGAGGGAGTCGTTGTCCATCGTGGCGCGAGGGTCGCAACCGCTGAGGGGAAGCTGGTCGCCGAGAAGGACGGCAAGCTGCTCGCCCACGGGAGCTCGACGTGCCTGGTCATCGCGAAATGAGCAAGGCTCGAGAAGGCGGCAAGCGATACACGATCCACGTCGTGGACGTCTTCACCGAGCGGCCCCTGGCGGGAAACCAGCTCGCCGTCGTCCTGGACGCTGAGGGGATTCCGGGCGACGTCATGCAGAGGATCGCCAAGGAGATGAACATCTCCGAGACCACGTTCGTCCTGGCGCCCGAGAGTCCCGACAACGCGGCCAAGGTGCGGATCTTCACCCCCGGCGCCGAGCTGCCCTTCGCGGGTCATCCCACCATCGGCACGGCCTGGGTCCTCTTCACCGAGGGCCTGGTTCCACGCGGCGCGCTCGAATTCACGCTGGAGGAGGGCATCGGCCCGGTGCGGGTCCAGGGCGAGCACGGACCAAACGGGCTGCGGTTCTGGATGACCCATCCCCCGGTCAGGTTCGGCGACATCCTGGCCGATCGCGCTGCGGCCGCCGCCGCGATCGGGCTCTCGGAAGCGGATCTGCTCCCCGACGTCCCGATCCAGGTCGCCAGCACCGGCGTGCCGTTCGTCTATGTCGCTTTGAGGGACGCCCAGGCGGTCGACGCCGCATCTTCGGAGAAGGAGCGCCTCGGCAGGGTCTTCAGCGATGGCGTGTTCCTGTTTGCGGCGCTGGGCGGCAACCGGCTGTACAGCCGCATGTTCGCACCGCACGTCCTCGACATCCATGAAGACCCCGCCACCGGCTCCGGGAGCGGGCCGCTTGGTGCCTTCGCCGTCAGGTACGGGTTGGTGTCGCGATCGAGCAACGTGTCGATCGTCAGCGAGCAGGGAACGAAGATGGGCCGTCAGAGTTTCATCCACGTCAGGCTCGCTTTCCCACCTGAAGGAGACATCCCGTCGTCGATAGAGGTCGGCGGCTCGGTCGTGCCCACGCTGACCGGACAGCTGGCCGGCGGCTGGCAATCAAGTTAGGCCCATCCTGCACGCGCCTGGCGCGCTGAGCGAGAATCGGCGCGAGAGCCGATGAACGTCGACAGCTACCGTTTCCTCCCCCGCAGCTTCCGTGCCTTCTACGAAGGTCGAGGGTCTCTCCCCGGGGAGCTGGACGAGGTCTGGGCGCCTTTCGAAAAGCGTTTGCAGTCGTCGCGCATCGCCCTGCTGACATCGGCCGGTTTCTACCTCAAGAACAGCCAACCACCGTTCGATCTCGACCGGGAGCGGGCCAACCCGACTTGGGGCGATCCCTCCTGGCGCGTCATCCCCACCGGCACCGAGCCCTCCGACCTCGGTGTCTCGCACCTACATATAAATGACGAGGACCTGCTCGCGGACCCTGAGATCGCGCTCCCGGCCCGCATGCTGGAGCAGCTGGCGGCCGAGCACGTCATCGGCGGCGCCACGACGGATCACCTGGTGGTGATGGGCTACCAGGAGGCGAACCTGGAGGGTTGGCGAGACGCGACCGTAAATGACCTGATCGCGAATCTTCGGGACCAGGCGGCGGACGGTCTCATACTCGCCCCGGCTTGACCCGACTGCTGCGCAAACGTGCCCGTGCTGGCACGATGGATCGAACGAGCGGGAATCCCCACCGTGGTGGTGACGATGATGCCGGCGGTCGCCCAGACACGGCGGGCGCCGCGAGTGGTCGGGGTCGAATTCCCGTTCGGCCACGCCTTCGGCATGCCGGGCGATCGCGCGATGCAGCGGCAGGTGCTCGAGCTTGCCCTGCGCGTTCTGGCGGGCGCCGGGTCGTTCGGGACCAGGGTCGACGTCGACATCGAGTGGCCGGTGCCGTTGCGCGAGGCCTACCGCGCGTGGCAGCCGAAGGAGGCCAGCCCGATCGTGAAGGTTCTGCTCGAAACCGGACGCCGCCCGGGCTAGCCTCCCTCTCCCCTTAGGGGAGAGGGTCAGGGTGAGGGGCGCGAGCCGGCCTAACCCTAACCCTCGGGCTCGAGCTTGATCGACGCCGAGTTGATGCAGTAGCGCAGGCCTGTAGGCGCCGGCCCGTCGTCGAACACGTGGCCAAGGTGACCGCCGCAGTTGGCGCAGGTCACCTCCGTCCGCTCCATGAAGAGGCTGCGGTCGACGTGCTCCTCGACCGGCGCGTCGGCGGAGGGCGCGTAGAAGCTGGGCCAGCCGCAGTGGGCGTCGAACTTGGTCTCGGACTCGAACAGCTTGGCTCCACAACCCGCGCACAGGTAGGCGCCCGGGGTCTTCGTGTCCCAGTACTCGCCTGTGAACGGCCGCTCCGTGCCCTTCTCCCGCAGCACGTGGTACTGCATCGGTGTCAGGTCACGCTTCCAGTCCGCCTCGGTCTTGCGCACCGCCTCTGTCTTCTTCATCGCTCCTTACTGTGCCACGCCCGCGCGGTCTTCAAACGGCTGTAGTCTGGATGGCCATGGCCGCCCGGAAACGATCCGTGCTCGACACCTCCACCCCTGCCGGGGGGCGCGTCGACCGCCGCCTGCGGAAAGAGGTCATCAGCTGGCTCGCGACAATTGGGGCGGACGGCCACCCTCACGCGGTGCCGGTCTGGTTCTGGTGGGATGGGGACTCGTTTCTCATCTACTCGGTGCCGGGCCAGAAGGTGAGGGACATCGAGGCCAACCCCAACGTGGCGATGCACCTCAACACCACGCCGGACGGCGGGGACGTGGTGCGGATTGACGGCGTGGCAAAGCGGCTCCGACGCCAACCGCCTGCCTACAGGGTTCCGGCGTATATCCGCAAGTACGCAGCCTTGATCAAGAGCTATGGCTGGACCAACGAGGGCTTCTCTCGCGAGTACAGCATCGCGATCCGGGTGCGTCCGACCCGTTTTCACACCGGCTGACCTCGGGTGGCGATGAAGCACCCCCTGCACTTCGGTCTGAAGCTCTCGGGCCAGGACACCACCATCGAGGCGCTCCGCGAGGTCTGGAGGCTGGCCGACGAGGCCGGCTTCGACCATGTCTGGGACTTCGACCACCTGGCGTCGATTGGCGACGGCGGTCCCGACCGGCCCATCTTCGAAGGCTGGACGCTGCAGGCCGCGATGGCGCAAGCGACCAAACGTGTGCGGATCGGCTGCCTCGTGACCGGCAATACGTATCGGCACCCGGTGCTCCTCGCCAAGGAGGCCGTCACGGTTGACCACCTGTCCGGCGGGCGCCTCGAGTTCGGCATCGGGGCTGCCTGGGCGGAGATCGAGCACAGCATGTACGGCATCGAGGGCCTGGATCACCGGGTCGGCCGGCTGAGTGAGTCTTTGCAGATCATCAAGTCACTCTGGAGTGAGGAGCGCACCAATTTCGACGGCCGTTACTACCACCTCGATGACGCCATTGCGAACCCGAAGCCGATCCAGAAACCGCACCCGCCGATCTGGATTGGCGCGTCCGGCGAGAGCACGCTGCGGCTGGTCGCGCGCCACGCCGACGTGTGGAACGCCGCCGGGGGCGGCGATGCCGTGAAGATGAAGGAGTTGATCGCGAAGCTCGAGGATGCCTGCGGCGCCGTCGGTCGCAATGTGTCCGATATCCGGCGCTCCCTCCAGTTTGGGTGGGACGGCAAGAACCGCGAGTCGCTGCTCGAAGAGTCGGCCCGGTATCTGGAGCTCGGATTCACCGAACAGGTCATCTACCTGCGTGGCGCCGACCCCGGCACTCTCGCCGGTAAGGTCGCCGATTTCCTCCCTGACCTGCGACAACTCGAAGGAGCGCGTTCCTTACCTCAGCCCTGAGCGACAATTGCCCGGTGATTCAGCAGAAGTGAGGAGGAGGTAGCCATGGCCGACAGCGTCTACCGAGTTACCGAGCTGGTGGGGACCAGCAGCACGTCCTGGGAGGCGGCCGCGAAGAGCGCCGTCGAGACCGCATCCAAGTCCCTGCGCGATCTTCGAGTGGCGGAGGTCGTTCGGCAGGACCTCACGATCGAAGACGGCAAGGTCACCAAATACCGGGTCCGCCTCAACGTCTCGTTCAAGTACGACATACCAGCGACGAAAGCCAGAACCCGCAAGTAAGCGCTGCCCGGCACTGGCATAACGCCGGCGCCGGGTTTTTTCTTTCACTGGCGCGGCAGGGTTGGCCGGGGTCTCCCCGGCCATAACTTTGTCTCTCCACCACCTAGCGTCGCGTGGAGAATCTATTCGTCAATAAATCCCATCGATATACCGGAAAGAGAGCAGCGCCTGCGGCGAAGCCGCACGCGCGATGAGAGGGAACCATCCGGGTTCCCTCTCATACGTTATGGCGCGCTAGCAGCCATCAATTGACAGCCGGCCGCCTTCATCTCCTCGAACGCGAGCTTGCCCGCCTCCGGGTTCGCCGCCCCGCACAGGTTGACCAGGACGCGCACCTGGAAATCGTGCTTGCGGGCGTCGAGGGCGCTGGCGCGAATGCAGTACTCGGTCATCAGTCCGCAGATGTCGATGTGGTCGACGCGGTGTTCCCTGAGGACGTCGACGAGCAGGTGTCCCCGCGGGTCCTGTCCCTCGAAGGCAGAGAACGCGGCCGCGTGCCGGCCCTTGTCGACCACGACCTGGATGATCTTCTCCCTGACCAGGTTGTAGATCGGGGTGACGAGAGCGGCGCCGGGCGTCCCTACGAGCCCGTGCTTCGGCCAGGTCTTGATGTAATCGGGCTGGTCGGCGAAATGGTCCGGGGGATCCTCGTGATAATCCCGGCTCGCCACAACGAACGAGTACTCGCTTCGAAAGTGCCGAATGTGCCGGGCCACGTGGGCGGCGACCTGCGTGCCACCTGGGACGGGTAGGCTGCCCCCCTCGATGAAGTCGTTCTGGAGATCCACGACCAACAAGGCATTCCTCATGATCAGCGACTCACCTCCCCGTAGACTGGCCGTGTGTCAACCGTGATCGTAGCGGGCGCGCGCACTCCATTCGGCAAGTTTGCGGGAGCCTTCAAAGATATGCCGGCGGTCACGCTCGGCGCCCACGCGATCCGATCGGCGCTCGAGCGCTCTGGGATCGGTGGCGACCAGGTCGACTACGTGATCATGGGTCACGTCCTTCAGGCCGGCGCCGGCCAGATCACCGCGCGCCAGGCGGCGATCGAGGCAGGCATCCCTGCCGAGGTGCCGGCGCTCACGATCAACAAGGTGTGCCTCTCAGGCCTCAACGCCATCGCCCTGGCGGACCAGCTGATCCGGGCGGGCGAGGTGGAGGTGGTCGTCGCGGGCGGAATGGAATCCATGTCGGAAGCGCCGTATCTCGTGCCCAAGGCCAGGTTCGGCGCGCGCATGGGCAACACCGAGTTGGTGGACTCCATGGTTCACGACGGCCTTTGGTCGACATTCCTCAAGCAGCACATGGGGGAGAGCTCGGACGACGTGAACCGCGAGCTCGAGATCAGCCGTGAGGAGCAGGACGCCTGGGCGGCCCGCTCGCACCAGCGCGCCGAGCGCGCGTGGCAGAACGGTGCGATGGACGAGGTGGTGGCCGTGGCCATCCCACAGCGGCGTGGAGGCGACGTCAGAGTCGCGCGGGACGAGGGCGTGCGACCCGAAACAACCGCCGAATCACTGGGCAAGCTGCCCCCAGCGTTCAAATCCGGGGGCACGATCACGGCCGGCAACGCGTCGCAGATCTCGGACGGGGCAGCCGCGGTGGTGGTGATGTCGTCGGAACGCGCCCGGGCGCTGGGTGTCGAGCCTCTGGTGGAGATCGTGGCGCACGGGATGAGCGCCGACCGCTATGCGTGGCTCCACACGGTGCCTGCGCTCGCGCTCAGCAGTGCCCTGAAGAAAGCAGGGCTTGCCGCGGGCGACCTGGACGCCGTCGAGATCAACGAGGCTTTCGCTGCGGTGGCCCTGAATGCCACGCGGATGCTCGGCCTGGACGAAGATCGTGTCAACGTCAACGGCGGAGCGGTCGCCCTCGGCCACCCCCTCGGCGCAAGCGGTGCCAGGCTGGTCCTCACCGTCGCGTACGAGTTGAGGCGTCGAGATCTGAGCACGGGCGCAGCGGCGCTGTGCGGCGGTGGTGGCCAGGGTGATGCGCTGATCGTCCGCCGACCCAGGCAATGAGCTCCCCGCAGGTCGCCCCGCACGGCGCCTGGAGGTCCCCCATCTCAATCGATCTCCTTTTGAACGGAGCCGTCACCCTCAAGAGAGCCATGCCTCGCTGGGACGGTGACGATCTCTATTGGACCGAGCTGCGACCGACCGAGGCGGGCCGCCAGGTGATCGTTCGCCGCACCGCGGACGGCGCCGTCGCCGATGTCATACCGGCCGGCTACAACGCGCGCACGAGGGTCCATGAATACGGCGGCGGGCACTACGCGGTGAGCAATGGAACGCTGTGGTTCGCCAACTACGAGGACCAGCGCATCTACCGCTGCGACCCTGGCAGGGAACCGACACCCATCACCCCTGACACGGACGTTCGTCATGCGGACCTGCTGGTGGACCCGGCCCGCCGCAGGATCTTCGCCGTCCGCGAGGACCACACCACCGGTTCGTCAGAGGCGGTGAACACGCTGGTCGCGATGGATTGGAGTGGCGAGCGCGCCGCGTTCACCGTCGCTGCGGGCCATGATTTCTACTCCACGCCGCGGCTCAGCCCGGACGGCACCCGCCTCGCGTGGCTGGCCTGGAACCATCCCAACATGCCCTGGGACGGAACCGAGCTGTGGCTCGCAGAGCTCGATCATGACGGAAGGCCCACCTCCGCTCGCAGGGTCGCCGGTGGCCCGACCGAGTCGATCTTCGAACCGGAGTGGTCGCCGGCCGGCGAGCTGTACTTCGTCTCCGATCGCAATGATTGGTGGAACCTCTACACCCTCCGAGCTGAGAGGGAGGAGCCCGTCTGCCGGCGTGCTGCAGATTTCGGAGCGCCGCAGTGGGCCTTTGGCATGACGACCTACGCGTTCCTTGGCACTGACGAGATCGCGTGCCTCTATGCGGAACCTGGAGGCACCAGGCTCGGCCACCTCGACGTGAGCACGGGAACTCTCAAGCAGGTCGAGCTCCTGTACACGTCACTGTCCGGTATCGCCGTGCGCCAGAGGCGGGTCGCGCTCATCGCAGCATCGCCGACGCTCTCCGAGCGGATTCTCATCGTCGACACCGACACGGGCCGGCAGGAGGTGGTCAGGGTCTCCAACGCGGCCCACATCGACCCGGGCTACTTCAGCATTCCGCAGGCGATCCAGTTCCCCACAAAGGGCGGCGTCAAGGCGCACGCCTTCTACTACCCGCCCAAGAACAGGGACTTCGAGGCGCCACCAGACGAGAAGCCGCCCATGGTGGTGCACAGCCATGGAGGTCCGACCAGCTGCGTGGGATCCAGCTTCGACCTGGAGTTTCAGTACTGGACCAGCCGCGGGTTTGCGATCGTCGACGTCAACTACGGCGGGTCCAGCGGTTACGGCCGCGCCTACCGCCAGCGCCTGAACGGCAACTGGGGCGTGGTCGACGTCGACGACTGCATCAACGCCGCCCGGTACCTCGTCGAGCGCGGCCTGGCCGATGGCAAGCGCATCGCGATCACGGGTGGCTCGGCGGGAGGATTCACCACGCTCGTGGCGCTGACCAAACGCGATTTCTTCAACGCCGGCGCGAGCCATTTCGGGGTGGGCGACCTCGTCGCCTTCGTCAAGGAGACGCACAAGTTCGAATCGCATTACCTCGACACGCTGATTGGTCCCTACCCCGAGCGGGCTGACCTGTATTACGACCGCTCCGCCGTGAACTTCGCGGACGACCTCCATTGCCCGGTGATCCTGTTCCAGGGGCTGGAGGACAAGGTCGTGCCGCCCAGCCAGGCTGAGGAGTTCGTCGCTGCCTGCCAGCGGCAGAAGCTTCCGTACGCATACGTCGCTTTCGCAGGCGAGCAACACGGCTTCCGCCAGGCGAAGAACATCAGGCGCTCGATCGAAGGCGAGCTCTACTTCTACTCTCGAATCTTCGACTTTGCGACGGCGGACGTGATCGAGCCGGTCGACATCAAGAACTTCAGGTCCGGCGAGTAGCCGGACCGTTCTCCTCCCCGCTCGGCGGGGAGGCCGCGCTTGTGCGCGGGAGGGTCATGGTGTCGGCGAGAGGATTCGAACCTCCACGCCCTTTCGGACACCAGCTCCTAAGGCTGGCGCGTCTGCCATTCCGCCACGCCGACATCCCCGAAATTATTACCCTCGAACCTCGGGCCGCACCCGTAGGGTCGCCCCCTCAGGGTGCGGTGGCCTAAAGTTCAAGGTTCATGGCGGGCCGGTTGACATGAGCGAGAACGGTCAGCACGTAGGCGGTTACCGCGTCCTGCGCGAGATCGAGACTGACAGCCTCGGCGTGATCTACGAGGCGGAGCATCCGCGCCTCCACAGAAAAGTGGCGCTGCGGACGATCGGCGCCGGCGTCGCGCGCGATGTCAGCTTCTCGCGCCGCTTTCTCCTCGAACTGCGTTCCTATGTCGCCCTCGAGCACCCCGCTATTCCGCGCCTCTACGAGCTGGCTTATGACGGCGACTGCCCGTACCTGGTGACCGAGATGATCGACGGGCGTACGCTCGACCAGGTCTTCGGTGACGGCATCAGGTACGAGCCCCTCGGCGTCATCGGGTTGCTGCGGCCCATCGCGAGCGCCCTCGACTACGCGCACAGCAGGGCGACAGTCCATCGCGACGTGAAGCCCGCGAACATCCTGCTCGCCGATGACGGCCGAATGATGCTGACCGGCTTCGGGTTGGGCACGGTCGCCTCGTTCAACACCGGCCCGGGCACCGGTGGGCCGGTCGCTCCCGACTATGTCGCGCCCGAGCTGTTGGTGGGGCGCGACGTCGACGGGCGAGCGGATGTCTACTCGTTGGCGGCGATCGTGTTCGAGGCTGTCACAGGCCGCCGGCCGTTCTCATCGAAGAGCTGGATAGAGACGTTGAGCCGGAGGCTCTATGAACCGCCTCCCAGCGTCAGGGACTCGGTGCCAGACCTTTCAGCTCCATTCGCCGCCGCGCTCCAGCTGGCGATGGATCGCGAGCCACGCCGCCGGCCCGCCACCGCAGGAGACCTTCTCGACCTGCTCGAGCGGGCGCTGACGGGAAAGGGAGACAGCCCTCAAGCGGCCGGTTGGCTGCGACGGGCAATGAATCGCCGCAGCAACGGCGCGCACTAGCGCGTTCTACGGCCCTGTGCGGCCGTCCATCATCAGGACGCCGTTGCACGTGAAGATGCGGTCGACCACAAAGCCGGGGTTGATGTTGGCGGGGTCCTGGCCGATCGCCGACCCAATCGCCTGAAGGATCTGCGCCGGGGGCACGCTGATGCCGAAGACCGTTGCCCCGACCGCGAAAATCTCCAGCACTCCGCCGTGCCTGAACAGGACGACGGTGCCGGTCCAGCTCACGCCGTTGTAGGTGCCACTTCCGGTGATGATGGCGCCGGCCAGCGAGCTGCCGACGATGTCGAGCTTGAGGTTCGACAGGCCCGGCACGGTGACCGCGCTCGCGAGGTCCTGCGATGTGTACCCGTGACGTACCGCCCCGTTCTGAATGATTGAGGCGCTTGAGCAGGGCTCGAGCGAAGCTACGCTCAGGAACGGTTCTTCGCCGGCCGCCCCAAGTCCGCTGATCCCGTTGATGGTGATCGTGTAGATGCCCGCCGGAGCGTTCTGGACCACGACCACGATCGGCGGAGATCCGGTCGGGCATGTGGCTGTGACCACGCCTGAACACGACCCTGAGTAATTCTTTCCATCCGGGGCCTTGATGTTGAGTCCCATCGAGCTGCCCAGGTAGCCGAGCGACGCCTTGACAACACCAACGCCGGCGAAGCTGTAGGAGTACGACTGCTTCTCGCCGTTGTGGATCGGCGGGCCGATGAAGTCCTGCTCGGTGCCGGGGGTCGTGCCCTGGCTGCTCGCGTCAGAGGCCGCGATCTCCGGGCCGAACGGGTCGCTGGGGTCGGGCTGGATGGGGCCCGCGGCGCCGACGTTCCCGTTGGCATCGACCGTGGCCTGCTGCCCTGCATTCAGGGTGACGTGGTTCTTGCCATCGAGGAACAGCTGGCCTTCGAACAGCTTGACCACCATCGTCCCGTCGGAGTTGACCACGATCTCGAACTTGGTCCCGCGGACAGACGCGACGGCGGATTGGCTGCCGACCTTGAAGGTTGCGCCGCTGACCAGGTGCTGAACGTTGGTGAATGTCCGACCCAACTTCTGGAGGATCGAGACGTCGTGAAGGTTTCCGCTCTTCGCGAAGTGAGCTGACGTGAGGGTGATCTCTGTTCCGCCGGCCATTCGCATCAGCGTTCCGTCGGGCAGCGTGATTGCGGCGCGGCCCTTGGTGTCGGTCTTGATCGAGTCCCCCGGCTGGACCACCGCGCCGGTGGAGGCGGTCGAATAGGCGCCCCCGCCGTGCGCCACGGAAGTCGTCGGCTGGAACACGGTCAGCGAGGCCGCAGCGTTGGTGGCCGCCTGTGCTGCGGTGGACAACCAGAAGAATGCCGCCCCGACGATCAGGACGATGACGAGCAGGATGATGATCAGGCGATAGCCGCCCCGACGCTTGGGCTGGGTGCGGGCCGCTGCCACGGACATGGCGGGAACGATACCTAAAGGGATGCCGAAAGTGGACCTCTTAAGCCCGAGCCGGCTCCAAATACGGTGCCGGCGCCGGGGATCGCTCGCCCTACCTGTGGCCTTCGATCACCATCACGCCGCCCGCCGCACCAGTGCACGAATACACCCGGTCGACGGTGTAGTCGGTTGGGAACGTGAGCGATTGGCCGATTCCTGAGGTTAGTTTCGAAGCGATCTGGGTCGTGATGTTGATGCCACGCACCGTTACCTGGGTCAATACGACCCCGACGTTGGGCGAGGCCGCGTAGAAGACCACCGTCCATGACACGGGGATTCCGCCGAAGTCGGAGTAGTAGTAGATGCGGGCCGAGTTGGTCGAGGTGCCTTGAACCTGGAGCGTGACTCCGGAACTTTGAAGCGCCTGCGAGATTTGAGCGTTGCTCACAGTCTCGCGGACAAAACTGCCGGTATCGATCTTTTCACCGCCGCACGCGGCGCTGCTGGCCATCGAGACTGCAAACGCTTCGCCCCCCGGGGCGCTGATCGCTCGCACGATCGCGCGGTAGCGTCCGGGTGGGCCGCTCACGTTGAGCTGAACCGGCGAGGCGCCCTGGCGGGATCCGCGAACCGCCCCGCCCGGGTCGATGAGGGTGACGCTCATCAAGCTGCCGGGATAGCAGAGCGCGACGCTGATCGTGCCGCCGGGCGCGTCGTAGATCACCTGCGCGGTCTGGCCGGTGGCGAGGTTGTCGCCGGTTGTCGTCTGCGCCGTGCCGTTCGTTCCGGCGGACACGGCCCGGGCGCACTGGGCGGCGAGAGCGAAAGGATCCTGGGATTCGGGCTTGATCGCTCCTTGACCCGACAGGCGGCCGTTAGCGTCGGCATCGATCTGCTGGCCCGCGGTGAGCGTCGCGGTCGTGGTGCCGCTGACCTTGACGGTTCCGTCGAACACCTTGATCAGGTTGGTGTTGTTCTGGCGCACGAGGACCTCGAACTGCGTCCCGCGCACCTGGGCGCTGACGGAGTGGCCGCCGACCTTGAAGGTGGCGCCGCTGACCAGGTGCTGGACGTTGGTGAACGTGCGACCCACCTTCTGCACGAGGCTGGCCGTCTGCAGATTCCCGTCACGAGTGAGCTGCGCGGCCGACAAGGTCACGATGGTGGCCGGCGCCATCCGCACATAGGATCCGTCGGGGAACTGGATTGCGGCGTGCCCTCCATCGCCGGTGCGGACCGAGTTTCCGGCGGTCAATTCCTGTCCCGGCGTTGCTGGATGGAAGCCACCGGAATTGTTGGTGTCGACGTCGACCGGGGTCGTTATCACCAACAGCGCCGCCGGCGAGTTGACTGCGGCCTGCGCCTGCACTACGAAGAAGAAGTAGCCGCCCCCGACCACGAGAAGCACGATCAGAACGATGGCGAGGAGACAGCCACCGCAACCGCAACCGAGGCAGGACCGGCCGGACTTGACCGGTGGCGGGAGTTGCGCGGTTACGGGCGCCGGAGGGAGCTGAACGGCCATCCGCTGGAAGGTTAGCTGGACGCGGTCGCGAAGTCGACCACAAGGCGCGCCGGATCGTTGAGGGTGAACGTGCGCAGGCAGGCTGGGCGGCTGAGGCCCAGTCCCCACGAAACGTAACCCTCGAAGTCCTCCGTCAGCCTGGCCTCGTTCAGAACCACGAAACCAGAGTTGGCAAAATCTGTCGGACCGCTGTACGTGCCAGCGCCGGTCGACGAATGGACCTGAACGAGGGCACCGGCCAGGCCGGTCAGCGCCACCGTTTGGCCGCTTGCGCCCGTCCTGAAGATCGGTTTCGCCTGTCGCTTGACGGTGTAGGACGGGACTGCGCCGTCGAATTGGAGAACGAAGCGGTCATAGCCGGCCGACTCGGCAACTCTGACGCCGGTGATGTTGGCGCTTCCCGCCTTTCCACCGGCCGCGTCGGCGCACCTGAAGGCCGGCAGGTTCGTGCCGGGAGGCGCGGGCGGGGTCACCGAAGGTGGCGTGATCCGCGGAGCTGAAGCGACCTGGATGGGAGTGCTGGTGGCGCCCGGGACCGGGGTGGTCACGGCGGCCGGACCGCCTAGTCCGCACGCGGCCAGCACGGCGGACAGTCCGACAGTGGCGGCGATTCGCAGTGGCCAATGGTATTGTCGAGCCCCGTTACGGCCGCGCCGAGGTGGCGGAACAGGCAGACGCGTCGGTCTCAAAAACCGATGTCCGCAAGGACGTGCGGGTTCGACTCCCGCTCTCGGCACCACTGTCTCGAGCCGGTGCTCGAAACGGGCTTACGCCTCGTCATGGCGGCGCATACCTGCACCCATCGCATGGACCGCATTGCCGAGTTCTGTGACGACCCGGTCCACGTCTCCATCGGTCATCTGTGGAAACATCGGCAGCGACAGGATTCGGCCCGCCGCCCTCTCGCTGACTGGGAGCGAACCGGGTTTCATTCCTCCTTCGCCATCGAATGCACGCTGCAGGTGAAGAGGTATCGGATAGTGGACGCCGGTCGCGATCCCGGCCGCATCGAGCCGCGCTTTGATGTCGTCGCGCCGGTCGCACTCGACCACGAACAGGTGGTAGACCGGTTCACCCTCTGACGGTGACACCGGCCGCACCTCGGGCAGGTCCTCGAGCAGAAAGCGGTAGCGAGCCGCAAGTTGTCGCCGGCGCTTGTTCCACGCCTCAAGGTGCTTCAACTTGACACTCAGAATCGCCGCCTGGAGTCCGTCCATGCGGCTGTTGCGACCCACGAACTTGTGCTCGTACTTGCCGGAGCGACCGTGGTCTCGCGCACTCGAGATGAGATTGGCCACCTCGGGATCGGAGGTGACGACCGCGCCCGCGTCTCCAACCGCGCCCAGGTTTTTTCCGGGATAGAAGCTGAAGGTGGCGGCGTCGCCGAAGCTGCCCGCCCGCCGGCCGCCCACCATCGCACCGTGCGCCTGGGCGGCATCCTCGACCACCTTGAGGCCATGGCGCCGCGCCAGCGCCATCAGAGCTTCCATGTCAACACAGCTGCCATAGAGGTGCACAGGCACGATGGCCTTGGTTCGCGGCGTGATCGCCTGCTCGACGAGGGCGAGATCCATCAAGAGGGTGTCTTTCGCCACATCCACAAATCGGGGCTTTGCCCCCACTCGAACGATTGCCTCGGCCGTGGCGGCGAAGGTGTGCGCGACCGTGATGACCTCGTCGTGCGGCTTGACTCCCACCGCCCAGAGCGCAAGCTCGAGCGCATCGGTCCCGTTCGCGCAGGCGATGGCGTACTTCGTGCCGCACAGCTCAGCGAACGCGCGCTCGAATTCGCGCGCCTCCCCGCCGAGGATGAAGTCGGAGCTCGCGAAGACTCGCTCGATAGCCGTGTCGAGCTCGGATTTAAGGATTGAGTGCTGCAAATGCAGGTCGACGAGAGGAAGACGCCGCGGCTTGGACTCCTGGCTCATTCCACGCTCCCATAGATTGATCCGTGTTCATCGCGTAGATCGCTGACCAACCCGGTGACCCGCGCGGGGTTTCCCACTACGATCGAGTTGTCGGGCACGTCGCGAGTCACGACCGAACCGGCGCCCACGAGGCTCCCAACCCCGATGACGATGCCTGGAAGAAGGGTGGCGTTGGCGCCGACCTTCGCCCCTCTTTTGATCAAGACAGGATCAAGAGAGGCCTTGGTGCGGGCCGAAGCCGGGAACTTGGCGTTGGTGATCACCA
Source organism: Candidatus Dormibacteraceae bacterium (assembly GCA_041487825.1). GTDB lineage: Bacteria > Chloroflexota > Dormibacteria > Dormibacterales > Dormibacteraceae > Palsa-872. The sequence continues at coordinate 15,310 of JBGPOC010000007.1, forward strand.
CCCTTGGGCCGAGCCAGCATCCGGCCTCGAGGATGGAGTGCTCAGGTACGAAGCACTGCGAGTGCAGCCGGACACCGTCGTCGATCCTGACCGAGAACTCGACCACGGTGCCGGACCCGATCGAGCAGTCGTCTCCGATCACGGTGTCCTCGCGGATGAGGACGCCGTGGCCGCTCTGGAACCGGGCGCCGATTCTGGCTCCGGCGTAGACCACGGTGTGAGATCGGATGACCCCATCGTCGCCTATGGTCAGCCTCGCCGAGCCGGGTTCGCGGCCGCGTGCCGGATGGCCGAGCACGCAGAACTCCTCGATCCGCACCCGTTCTCCAAGATGGACGTTCGGATAAAGCTTGAACAGGACCTCACCCGCCATCGGCAACACCTTCATTCATGGCCGCCGACAGGCGTTCCAGCTGCCGCACGACCTCGAGGCCGGAGGCGCCGTCGGCCAGCGGCTGCCGTCCCTCGGCCATCGCCCCGACGAAATCGCTGATCTCTTCGACCAGGGGCTCGTTGAAGTCGATCCGAGGCAGCCACGCATCGCCCGCGCGGACTGTGAACTGGTGCTGCGCGAAAGTCTCGAAGCCACCGAGGTTCGTGGTCAGGTCTGCGGTGTCGATTCCTTTGTCGTAGACGATGAGGCGCGCGTCGTTGGAAGTGTCGTCGTAAAGCAGCATGCGGCGGCTTCCGACCACGGTCGCCTGCCGAACCTTGCTCGGATCCAGCCAGCTGACCTGGATGTGCGCGGCGATGTTTCCTTCATAAGTAAGGTGCGCGAAGACCACGTCGGCGATCCCCGGCTGCAGGTAGCAGTGCCCGATTGCACTCAGACGGACGATCGGCCGGTCGATCCAGTAGTTCAGGATCGAAAGATCGTGCGGCGCCAGATTCCAGAGCGCATCGACATCGTGCCTGACGATGCCGAGGTTCAGACGACGCATGAAGATGTAGCGAAGCTCGCCGAGCTCGCCACCGTCGATCATGGCTTTGATGCGGCGAACCGTCCCGTTGTAGAGGAAGGTGTGACCGACCATCAGGACCTGGCGTCGACGCTCCGCCTCCTCGCACAGGCGCGTCGCCTCGCTCACAGTACGGCTCAGGGGCTTCTCGACCAGCACATGCTTGCCGGCCTGGAGAGCCGCAATCGCGACCTGGTAGTGATTCTCGACCGGCACTGCTACGACCACGCCGTCGACCTCGTCGTCGGCGAGACTGGCCTCGACAGCGGTCGACAGCGCGGCATGAGGTGCCAGCCGCCGGGCCTTCTCCAGAGCTTTGGGTGACGGATCACAGATCCAGCGAAGGTCGACCTGTGGGTGCTGCGCGAGCACTCGACACAGATTGCTGCCCCAGTACCCGCAACCAACAAGCCCGATTCTTTGTGTCTTCACCGTTCGACGTTCCATGATATCTGCGGTGGCTAGAGTGACGGCTTTGCGCCTTGACTGATTCGCCCCACCTCGAATCGAACGCGCGCAAGTCCACGACGAATCCACTTACGTTTCTGATCTACTCGCCATTTCCGAAATATTCCGGCGGCCGTGAGAACTGGCTTCACAACCTGGCCCCCCATTTGAAGGCACGAGGCCAATCAGTTCGCGTGATTGCACTCGCTTCGAACCGAGCTCCGTTCCATTCGCTCGCGCAGTCCGGTATCGAAGTGGTTGCCCTTCCGTCCGCCCGGTATTTCTACCGCGCCTTCCTCATCGCGAATCGAGTCACGCTTGGGCTGCTCCAGTACCTCGACATGCTCGTCTTCTATCCACTGGTCGCAGGAGTTCGACTGGCACGAACCCGGCCCGCGCCGCTCATCTGCATGAGCCCGATTCCCGAGGGGTTGGTGGCTCTCCTGGCCCGCGTCCCTTACGTCGTCTCGGTCAGGAGCGACGTCGCCAAGGCCCTGGCAAGGCCCTACTGGTTTCTGGAGACCTGGTTTCGCTGGCTCGAGCATCAGGTGCTGCTCCGGGCTCGCAAGGTCCTGGCCAACGGACACGACACGCGTGACCGGCTGGCAGGAATCGGGATCGGCTCCACGGTGGTGCCCAACGGTGTCGATTTCGCGCGGTTCTCGACGCCGGACACCGGCGATGGCCTGGTCGCCGAGCTCGAGCGACAAGCGCAGGGCAGACCGGTGATCGCGTTCATAGCAACTTTGCAGGCGATCAAGGGTGCGATGGATGCGATCGACTGCGCGGCAGAGCTGAGGAAGCGCAAGGCCGACTTCTTCCTGGCCATGGTGGGCAAGGGAGATCCAGGCCCGTTCAGAAGGCGCGCCCAGGCGCACGGCCTGGACCCCTGGGTCGGTTTCCTGGGTGAGACCCATGAAGTGCCGGCGGTCCTTCAACGTTCCACGGTCTTCCTTGGGCTGAGCCTGGAGAACGGGATGTCGATGTCGGCGCTCGAGGCGATGGCGGCGGGGGTTCCCGTGGTGGCCCGCGACGTGCCGACTTACCGGCAGCTGATCGAAGACGGCAGGTCGGGCCTGCTTGGATCCGACCCGGCACGGTTGGCGGAATGCTGCGTTCGGCTCCTGGCAAACCCCGGCGAAGCGCGCACATTGGCCGGCAGGGCGCAACATGCCGCCCGCGGGTACGACTGGCCGCGGGTGGCCGACATCTTCCTGGCCGAGGTGGGTCTATGATCGTAAGCACGTTGCTGTTATGGACTCTGTTACGCCTCCGACGGCACTCTTCGTGACAGGTAACTTGTAGTTTTGGCAGTCTCGATTGCAGAGGTCTCCCGTCCAGGCGGTGAGGCCACCGATACGGTTCAGCGCGATTACGCGGTCCTAAAGCGTCGCATTCAAGATGCGGGCCTGATGGACAAGCGACCCGCGTTCTATGTGTTCAGCATCACTACGAACCTGGTCCTGTTCTTCGGCTGCCTGGCCCTTCTGTTCGTCGTCAAGCAGGTGTGGGCGCAGGCTCTCACCGCGGTCTTCCTCGGTCTCATCTCGGGCCAGCTGGGCTTCCAGCTCCACGACTCGGGCCACCGCCAGATGTTCAAGTCGAACTGGAAGAACGCGCTCGTAGGGCTCGTCACCGCCGATGCGCTCCTTGGGATGAGCTACGGCTGGTGGGTGCAGAAGCACAACCGCCACCACGGCAATCCCAACGACGTCGACCTCGACCCCGACATAGACGTCGGCGCCATCGCGTACACGCATGAACAGGCGATGGCCCGCCGCGGCCTTGGCCGCCTGCTGGCCATGTACCAGGTTTACTTCTTCTTTCCGCTCACCACATTCCTCGCCTGGAGCATGCACCTCACAGGCGTGACCTACCTGGTCAAGGAGGATTCGCGATATCGCCGCCTGGAGTTCGCTCTGCTCGTGGCCCACGCCTTCCTATACCTGGGGGCGTTGATCTTCTTCCTTGGCCCGTGGTCGGCGCTCATGGTCGTGGTCATCCACAAGGCCGTCGGCGGCGCCTACCTGGCCTCGGTGTTTGCGCCCAACCACAAGGGCATGCTGCAGACCGACAGCGCGAGCCGGCTCGACTTCGTGCGCACGCAGGTGCTGACTGCTCGCAACATCTATGGCCACCCGATCACCGACTTCTGGTACGGGGCCCTCAACTACCAGATCGAGCACCACCTCTTCCCGGGCATGCCGCGCATCAACGTGAAGCGGGCCCAGCCGATCGTGAAGCAGTTCTGTGCCGAGCGCGGCATCTCGTACCACGAGACCACGTTCGTGCAGTCCTACCGCGAGCTGCTCGGCTTCCTCAACGAAGTGGGCGAACCCCTGCGAACGTCGAAAGCGCAGGTGTAAACCACAACGACGTTCGGTCGTTCCTAGCGTCGCAGGGTTGGCCGGGGTCCCCCCGGCCATGACTTTGTACTCATCGCCTGCCAATCGTGGCTGGGAGCCTCTCACTCAAATAGATCCCATCGATATACCGGAAGGAGAGCAGGCGCGCGCGCAGCGCCCGCCGATGAGAGGGAACCATCCGGGTTCCGTCTCATATCTTTACCAGCTGCCTCCGCCTCCACCTCCGCCGCCGCCCCCGCCACCTGAGAAGCCTCCGCCGCCGAATCCGCTCGAGCTGCCCGAGCTTGGCGGCACGTACGTGA
>JBGPOC010000008.1:0-18523 GCA_041487825.1 Candidatus Dormibacteraceae bacterium
CGGATGTCGAAGGTCTTGATCATCCTCGCCGCATACTCCCTGACAGCGTTGAACTGGCGAACCATCCAGCGCGCAAAGGGCCGGCGGTCGTAGTCGTCGAGCACCAGGTTGTCGGCCACCGAAAGCTCAAGCACGACGCCCATTCGGTGGCGGTCAGCAGGGATTAGTCCAAGCCCGCCGTGCAAGCGTGTCCGGGTTGAAGCCTGGCTGATGTCCCGGCCCTCGAGACGAACGCGGCCGCCCTTGAGTGGGCGGAGTCCCATGATCGCCTCGACCAGCTCGTTCTGTCCGTTGCCCTCGACACCGGCGATACCGACGATCTCGCCAGCGCGGACCTCGAGGCTCACGTGGTCGACGGTCAGATGCCGCCGGTCGTCCAACACAACCACGTCCTCCACCGCGAGCACGGTAGCTCCTGGTTGGGCAGGCTTCTTTTCCACCCTCAGCAGCACAGGCCGGCCGACCATCATCCGAGCCAGGTCGGCCTGAGTGGACTCTGTGGGCGTTGTGGTAGCCACGACCTGTCCCCGACGCATGACGGTGATCTCGTCGGCAATCTCCATCACCTCGGCCAGCTTGTGGGTGATGAAGATGACCGCGTTGCCATCTGCGACCAGGGCTCGGACGATCTGGAAGAGCCCCTTGATCTCCTGTGGTGTCAGAACTGCGGTGGGCTCGTCGAGGATAAGCAATCGGGCGCCTCGATATAGCGCCTTCAGGATCTCGACACGTTGCTGCATCCCCACGGAGAGATCAGCGATTCGCTCGCGCGGGTTCACCTCCAGGCCGAAGCGCTCAGACAGCTCCCGGACAGTACGGCCAGCACGCTCGAGGTCCATCACGCCTCCGTTTGCTTTCTCGTTTCCGAGGACGATGTTCTCCGCCACCGTCAACGGCGGGATGAGCATGAAATGCTGATGGACCATACCGATTCCAAGCTTGATCGCATCCTGAGGTCCGCGGATTTGAACCGGCTTGCCATCGAACACGATCTCGCCGGAATCCGGCCTCGCCAGGCCGTAGACCACGTTCATCAGCGTCGACTTGCCCGCTCCGTTCTCTCCGAGCAGCGCGTGGACCTGGCCCCAATCGACGACCAGGTCCACGCCATCGTTGGCCCTCAGCTCTCCGAAGGTCTTTACGATCCCTCTGAGCTGCAGGGCGCGACGCTCGGTGTTTACGGGACCCCCGTCGTGATTGTGCCCGCCTTCAGTTTGGCCGTGATGTCCGCGACCTTGGCCTGGATGTCCGCCGAGATCTTGGAGTCCCAATCGTGATAAGGCGCGAGCCCGACGCCGTCATTGGTGAGGTCAAAAGTCTGCAGCCCTGGCTGCCATGTTCCCTTCACCATGCTCGTGATGGCCAGCTTGACCACCACGCGGAGGCGCAGCTCGGCGCTCGTGATCAGGCAGCTCGCCACATCGGGGTAAGAGATGTACTGGTCGACATCGACTCCGACACACATCTTGCCGGCCTCTTTGGCCGCGACGAGGGCGCCGTTTCCGGTGTTGCCACCGACGCCGAACAAGACGTCTGCGCCTTGGCCGATGAAAGTGACGCCCTGCTGCTTGCCCCAGTCAGGGTCGTTGAAGTCCTTGGCCCCGCTTTCCGGCTGATAGATGGACAGCACCTTGACCTTGGGGTTTGTGAATTTCGCGCCGGCCGCGTACCCCTCCACGTAGCGGACAACCGGCGGCACGGTTTTCAAGCCAGCCACCGCTCCGATCACATTTGTCTTCGTCAGCAAACCGGCCAACGCGCCGGCCAGGAACCCTGGCTGATCCTCTCTGAAGCCAATCCCGAGCAGGTTCCCCGGGTGGCTCACCTTACCGAGCTCCGCGTAGTCTCCGAAGTCCACCATGACGAAACCGACGTTCGGGTTGGCCCTGGCGGCCTTGATGGTGGCATCACCAAGCTTGAACCCGACGGTCACGACCATGCAGTACTTCTGGTCGATGAACGTCTGGATGTTCTTCGAGTAGTCGGACTCGACGCTGGACTCGATGGCTTTGCCTGATACGCCAAGGCTGGTGTCGGCCTGAGCGTCGAGGACGCCGTTGTAGGAGTCGAAGTTGAAGGACTTGTCGGACAGCTTCCCGACGTCGGTCACAAGGCCCACCTTGTAAGGGGCCTTACTGCAGGGAGCGGTCAAGCCCGTAGGGGTGGCCGTGCCACCGCAAGCAGATCCGGCTATCGTGGCCGCCACCAGTGCCGCCAGGGCACCCACGCCCCTAAATGATTTCATCCATGCCACCTCCACAATCCCTCACGGTAGTGCTGTCGCACGCGAGTCTAAGCCAACTCGGTGGCGGACGAACATTCAAATTCAGACGAAGACTGGAACATATACTCGCTTCGCCAACTCGGAACCCGGCCCAGTCGAGGATGGGTTACTTGGTGCCTAGCGGATCGCAGCTCAAAACACCGGCATTCCTGGCCGGCGTAGCCGTGATCCTGGCGATGGCCTCTGCGAGCTGTTCCATGCCGTTCGCGAGCCAGGGTCAAGTTACGCCCAGCTCAAGCCGGCCGACCGCCGCCGGACCCGAGATCTGGTTCGCGCCATTCCCGCCCAACCATGGCCCGGAGGCACCCGGCGGGGCACCGCGGATTGGGTCGCTCGACTATGCCGACCTCTTCAGCCCTGATTCGGCGTGGTCTACAGCGGCCGCGCACGTGAATGTCTTCAAGTTCTACGCGCCGTACCTCGAGTCCTTCGCCAGCGACGATGAGCTACGGCGGGCCTTCGCCGATCTGAAGCGGCGAGGGATCGGAATCGCATGGGAGGCTGGACCACTGACGCCGGGAACTCCCAGCGTTCCCGGGAGTGACGCCACTCCTTGCGGCGCCGGTATTGAAGGCTTTGGCGGCGACCACAACATCACCATTGCTCAGCGGATCAAGCGGCTCGGTGGCCAGCTCAGTGTCATCGCAATGGATGAGCCGTTCAGCAGCGGGACCCTGTACTCGGGTCCAAGGAGCTGTCATTGGACGGCCGCCCAGGTAGCTCAACAGATCGCGGATTTCATCAAGTCGATGAGGTCGGTGTTTCCCAACGTCATGGTCGGGGACATAGAAGTCGACCATGAAAGTTCTGATGTGGTGGCAAGTTGGCTGGCCGCCTTCCACGATTCCACCGGAGATGCGCTCCCGTTCCTTCAGTGGGATATCGACTGGGCCGTGAGAACTTGGCCGGACCGCGCGCTCGAGGTTGAGACATATGCGCGAAGCCACGGTACGAAGTTCGGGATGATCTATAACGGCCAGTTCGCAGGAGAATCCGACCTCGACTGGATCCGCGCCGCCGAGCGGCGAATGGCTGTCTATGAGATGGAGTACGGCGGGAAGCCCGACCAGGCTGTCTTCCAGTCGTGGAACGACCGACCGCGAGGCGTCCTGCCCGCCACACAGGAGGACCGTTTCACACACTTGATCGACCGCTACTTTCAAACGCGCACGCGTCTGAAGGTGGAAGTTGGCGCTACCGCTGCGAACGGCAGCCGACAGGTGAGCGGCAAACTGACCACGGCTGCGGGCGCCCCAGTCGCAAACTCGCCCCTGAGCCTCACGGCGACGCCCCTCGACGGTCGTGGCGTTCTGTATCGATACGTTCTCACTGGCGTGACCCCTGCCGCGGGTCGCCAGGGGCTGATTCAGCTCGATCTCGAGGGCTGGACGGGCGGCAAGGGCGCGATCGATGTCCACTTCACGTCTGTCAGCTATCGGCAGGGCGGCGAATCAAAGCAGCGTGTGCCCAACTCCAATTTCGCACAGGGCATGTTGGGTTGGGGGGTCTCCGATCCCGTGCACAAAATGGTGACTCTGAGCAGATCCGGTCTCGACATCGCGACTCGCGGGCCGGTTCGGCACGGCTACATCAACTCAAGCGCCTTCGCGGTTACCCCCGGAGCGACGTTCAGGGTGGAGTCCGTGGCCCGGGTGTCCGTCTCATCCTTGCAGAGTGGACAATTTGTGGTGATCTTCGGGAGCACGCGCGAGATTTCGAGATCATGGATCGACTTCGAGGCCGCGAGTTCGACCCAGTTGGCCCCTTCGGGACCAGACGGCACCGTCGCTTGGAAGGTTTCATCCCTGGGGTCGAAGCGCATTCAGGTCTCGGCGAGCTGGAGCGGGGATGCCACGCAATGGCCCGCCTTTGCCGACGCCACTGATTAGCAGATTGGACTAATGCATCTAGAGTTCGTCGGGCGCCGAGTGTTGGATCGACTCCAGCAGCCCGCTAAGCTCGCCGATCCCGCCCAGCCGGTACCAACCCGACGACGGCAGCGATTCGTCCGGCATGTGCTCGTGATTCCACGTGACCGGGTAGGGGATGTGCACGGCTCGCGCCCCCAGTGCGACCACCGGGGCGATATCAGAACGGAGGGAGTTGCCGACCATCACGAATTCGTCAGGCCTGATATCGCGCCGCTTCAGCAGCGAGCGGTAAGTGTCGACCGTCTTGTCGCTCACGATCTCAACTCCTGAGAACAGGTCCGCCAGGCCGGAGCGCGCCAGCTTGCTCTCCTGGTCGAACAGGTCCCCCTTGGTGATGAGGAGCAGCGAATAGCGTCCGCTCACTTCGGCCAGGGATTCCTGCACGCCCTCGAGCAGTTCCGTCGGCTCGGTGAGCATGCGTTTCCCCCAGCCCAGGATCACCGACAGGTCCGCGGTAGGAATCCTTCCATCAGTCAGCTGGATGGCGGTCTCGAGCATGGACAGCGTGAAGGCCTTGATCCCGTAGCCATACAGGCTGAGGTTGCGCATCTCGACCTCGAAGAGGTGACCGTCCACGTCCACATCAGGCACGTGGCGGTGAAGCAGGTCGCGCAATGCAGCCTGGGTCAGGTTGAAGCGCGACTCGTTGTGCCAGAGCGTGTCATCGCCGTCGAACGCCAGCACCCTCGTGGTCATCGCCGCCGATGATAGTGGGCGCTTCCCGTCACGATGTTGCGGTGTCCGACCTTCTCGAGGCCCGGCCGGTCTCCGCCGAAGGCGGGCGTGTGGCCCTTCCGAAACGAGCGCTCGCGTCGGTGGCCGCCTGTTTCCTTCTGATAGGCGCGCTCGTCGCGGCGTACGGCCCCCTGCTCGAACATCTCGTGCGGCGATATGGCATCAGTCTCCCCGTCGCGAGCGAGGTGTTCAGCGCCCATTTCGCGGGCGCCCTGGTCGGTGTCATCGCCCTCATGTGGGCCATGGAGCGCATCTCGGGCCGCGTGTCCGTCTGGGTAGGGCTTGTAAGTCTCGGACTGGGATGCGCGGGCGCGGCCATCGCGTCATCGTGGCCCGCGTTCCTCGCGGCTGTTTTCGTGATCGGTCTAGGCTTCGGAGCGCTCGACCTTGGCCTGAACCAGCTCGTCGCGCACAGCGAAGGGCCCAGGAGATCGGCGTTGCTGAACGCTCTCAACGGTGCCTTTGGATTCGGCGCGGTCGCCGGACCGATCCTGATCTCCAGACTCGGTGGAGAGCACCTCGCCCTGCTCTACGCCGGTGCGGCGATTCTTGCGCTCGCGCTGGTTCCCACCACGGCTGGCATCTCCGGCCGCCTGCCGGTCACTCCTCGAAGACCCTTTGCGCCCCCCGGAATGATCGTCGGCATCTTCCTCGTCGGTTTTGTCTTCTACGTTGGCGTGGAGGCGGGCTTCGGCGGGTGGATGACGTCGCATCTCGAATCGGTCGGAGTCCAATCCCTGGAGGCGGCCTCGCTCACATCCGGCTTCTGGCTGGCGATGGCGGTGGGCCGGTTCTTGGTCGTGCTCATCCCGGACCGCGTGCCGCCGCCCCCGGTCGTGATCGCCGGATCGGCAATCGCGTGCGCATCACTGCTGGTGGCGCTCACCGGGCACGCGGCCCCGATCGCATACATCGTCACCGGCTTCGCCATCGCGCCCATCTTCCCAACCGCCCTCGTCTGGCTTGCGCGGCTCAGGCCGGGCGACTCACGCGCCACCTCATGGATGTTTCCGGCGGCCATGGTCGGTGCCGGCCTGATCCCGCCGGGAATCGGGATCGCGATCGCCCACATCGGTATCGAATGGGCGCCGGCGATGCTGTCGGCGGTCGCGCTCGTCACGCTGGGAGCGTTCTCACTGGCCCGCCTCAGGAGCCGGGAATAAGCGGGGGTCGCGCAGCGCTTCTTGCAGGTGTGAGTCAGACGCAGGCCCGCTCGATCCACGAGATCGAGCTTCCGTCGCTGAATGGCAAGCCGACCAGGCTCTCGGAATACGCCGGCAAGGTGGTCCTGGCGGTGAACGTAGCCTCCCGCTGCGGTCTCACTCCGCAGTACGCCGGGCTGCAGGCCCTGCAGGACAGGTACTCCAGCCGCGGCTTCACAGTGCTCGGCTTTCCATGCAACCAGTTCTTCCGCCAGGAACCGGGAACCGCGGAAGAGATCCAGTCTTTTTGCAGCAACAAGTACGGCGTGACCTTTCCCCTGTTTGCCAAGCTCGATGTCAAAGGCGGGCATCAGCACCCGCTGTACGCAATCCTCAGCGACTTCCCAGACGATGCCGGCAAGGCCGGGAGCGTGACCTGGAACTTCGAGAAGTTCCTCCTCGACAGGAATGGCTTTGTCGTCAGGCGCTTCCGCCCCAAGGTCGTGCCCGAAGCCCCGGCCGTGATCGAGGTCATCGAGTCACTGCTCTAGCATCTCCGGACGATGGGCGTCCAAGGGATCAGGCTCGAGTCGGTTCGCCGCACCACAGGCGGGCGAATACACCTCACCCCGAGAGTGCCACGCCGCGGCCCGGTAACCACCCTGTGCGGAAAGGCCCTGGCAGTCGGCTCGTACGCGGGCGTGGAGGCGGCCGCGGACTGCGCGAACTGCATCCGGCGGTCACGGGACGCAAGCCGCATCTCGTCCGCCTTCTTCGAACAGGACGAGGGCTCTGAGCTCCTCCGGCTTTCGCTGGAGCAGGCCCGTTTCCGCAAGCCATCTCCGAGGGGCGCGCCAACGCCGGCCAGGCCTCACTCTAGGCCTGCGGTAGCGCCGGCGCCGCAGGCGCCCGATCGCATCGGGGACCTTCTCACGCCCGGTTTCAAAGCCGCGGGCAACGGCGTCTGGCGCAGCGCGGGCGGGGTCGTGGTCCGCATGGCCGGCAAGGGGCGAGAGCGCTTCGCGGAGCTGGTCTTCGACGGTGCGATCGTCGCCACGAGGCTCGAGGATGGAATGCGGCTGCGCGCGGGCGACGTCGAGGTCACAGCGTCGGGCGAAGACGTGGAAGTGCGCATACGCCGATCGTGAGCTGAGGCCGCCGCCGCCGGGGGTGTACCGTTGGCGATATGCCACGCCGCAAGCGAAAGGTCGTGGCGCCTCGACCGACCGCCAAACCTCAGACGAGCGACCAGGCGCCCGGCGAAGAAGTCGTCCAGGTCAACGATCAGTACCAGGGGGGCGGGCCCCCGCCCGACGTGGAGCCTTCGGAGCACGCGCAGCACCGGACCGGCGGGTAGCCCTAGCTCAGAGACCTCCGACGAACATGCCGGCGAGGACGGCCTCGCCATCGCCGGTGGCGGTCAACGTAACGACCGAGCCGCGGACATCGAAATCGATCCACGCGCAGCATTCACGCTCGAGGTCGATGAGCTCGATCAGCGCTGCGGCCGCCCCTGGTGCCGGACTGAGGCGAATCCCGCCCGGCACCACCTCGCGATCCACCAGGCCACTCCCGAGGAGCTTCTTCCACGCGCCTTCACGGTCCCGGAGGTCGGCGGCGGAGAGGGTGCAGGCGATATCAGCGGGCGTGTCGGCCATCGGAGTGTCAAAAGTGACGAAACATCCGGCATATTCCCGCGACGCCGAGGTGCGGGCATAGGAGCCGCCTTAAGGTTGCCACGTGAACCTGGTCGCGGCGTCGTTCGCCTGGCCCTTCCGCGGCGACTGGGGACCGAGATGGCTGGCAGGCATCGTGATGGTTGCGCTGCTCCCGGTTGCTTTCGTGCCTCTCTTGGGCTATGCAATCGCGGCCACTCGCGAAGCGGCGCTGGATCCCACGCAAGGGCCACCACGGTGGGAGGCATCGGTTCGCATGCTCACCGATGGCGTCTGCGTGGCGATTGCCGTGATTGTCGTCGCGGCTCCGTTCGCGCTCGTCCTGGGCCCGCTGACGACGCTCGTCGACCAGGCCCACCTCTGGCACGTGAGTGACCCGGCGCTGTCTCGGCTCTACGCCGGTATCGCGGCGGGCTTCGTCCTCGCGCTTCCCTGGGGGTTGGTCATGCTCCTGCACATGCCGCACGCGACCGTTCGGTTTGCGATGAGCGGACGCCCGCTCGACATGTTCGATCTACCGGCAGCGGTCCGAGGTGTGGCTCGCGACTTCGCGACCTGGAACCTGGCGGCGGCCGCGATCGTCACCGCGTGGATTCTCGGTCTGGTCTGCGTCGGGCTTCTGTGTGTCGGCATCGTGCCGGGCATCTTCTACGCCATCCTTGTCAGCGCACATGCCAGTGCCACGCTCCACGCCAAGGTTGCGAATCCAACCCCTCGGTGACACCGCGCTGCTGGCCGAGCTCGGCACGCGCCTCGACACTGCGCTCAACACCAGGGCCATAGCACTGGCCGCGGCGCTGAAGAAACGGCGCGATGTGCGCCAGGCGATCGCCGGCGATGCCAGCGTGACCGTGCAGTTCGACCCGGACCTTGCCACCCATGCATCGCTTGGCGCTGCGGTCAAGCGGCTCGCCGCCAAGCGCCCGCCGATGGCAGAACCGGGGCGTCTGCACCGGATCCCGGTCACCTACGACGGGCCGGATGTCGACGAGGTGGCAGCGCGCCTCAAGCTCTCGCGCGAGTTGATCGTCGAGATCCACACGCGACCGATCTACCGCGTGTTCCTGGTTGGCTTCGTACCCGGCTGGGCTTACCTCGGTCCGCTTCCGGAAGAGCTCGAGCTGCCGAGGCGGAACGTGCCTCGAACGCAGGTGCCCGCCGGGTCTGTGGCCATAGCCGGCCGTCAGACGGGCATCTATCCCCTGGCGACACCCGGCGGCTGGCACCTGATCGGACGCACGTCGGTGAGGCTGTTCCTGCCCGACTCCGATCCACCGTGCCTGTTCCGCGCCGGGGACCGCGTCAAGTTTTTTGCGGCGAAGGCGTGATGCCGGTTCTACGCGTCCTCAAGCCCGGCCTGTTCACGACCGTGCAGGACCTTGGGCGGCCAAACGCGATCGCCGCCGGGGTGCAGTCGGGTGGCGCCATGGATCGATTCGCCCACTGCGCCGCGAACCTGCTCGTCGGCAACGGACCTGGTCAGGCAACCCTCGAGTGCACGCTGAGCGGCCCGCACCTCGTTGCCGAAGAGTCGTGCCTGATCGCGATCGCGGGCGCCGACTTCGATCCGCGTGTCAACGGGGAGCCCGCGCCGTCGTGGACCGCGCTGTTTCTCGGCGCGGGCGACCGGCTCACTTTCGGCGACCGGCGGACCGGCGCTCGAGCCTACATCGCCCTGGCCGGCGGCGTGGGAGCCGACCGCTGGCTGGGGTCGGTTTCCACCAACGTCATGGCCGCCCGCGGAGGGATGCACGGTCGGCCTCTCAAGGCTGGCGACGTCCTGACGACGTCAAGCGAACCGAGAAGGCCCGTTGTCTCCGGGCGCCGGATGAGTGAAGAGCTGCGTCCGGACTATGCGGACCACACCCTTCACGCGATCGCCGGCCCTCACATCAACCGTCTCGATCCGGAACACCGCCGCCTGATCCTGGAAGCGCAGTTCACCGTCAGCCGGCATGCAGACCGGATGGGCTATCGGCTCGAAGGCCCCCGGCTACCGACCTCGGGCGAGGAGCTGCTCTCTTTCGGGCTGGTCCCAGGAGCCGTCCAGGTGCCGCACAGCGGACACCCCATCATCCTTATGGCCGACCACCAGACAGCAGGCGGTTACCCGGTGGTCGCGACCGTCGTCAGCGCCTCGCTCACGATCGCAGCCCAGCTGCTGCCCGGCGACAGACTTCGTTTCGCCGAAGTCACGGTCGAGCGGGCGAACCAGATGCGAAGAACGCTCGCCGGTGCGCTCGAAACTCTTCGCTACGCCTCGGCCTCAGCGACCTTCCTGGCTTCCGAGATCACCAGGTCGTAATCGGGCAGAGGCTGTTCGCGCGAACGTTCCCACACCCAGCGAACGGTGCCTGCATGGTCGATCACGTACACGACGCGCTTGGCCATTCCCGAGTACCCGGCCACGTCGTCGCGGCGCACTCCGTAGTCGGTGACCATCGTTCGTTCGAAGTCGGCGATCAGCTCAAAGGGAAGACCGCCGAGGTCCTTGGCAAAAGCCTCGTGCGAGAACACGGAGTCCACGCTGATGCCGTAGATGCCGATCCCGTCCGCTGCGGCCGCCTCGTGCCTGGACCGAAACTCGGTCAGCTCTGACCTTCAACCACCCGTGAAGTCGAGCACATAGAAGAGGAAGACCAGCGCCTTGTGCGTCTCGAGCGCCTCCGCGAGCGTGAGCTCGTGACCGCCGGTGGTCGGCAGCTTGAATGGTGGCGCCTTGTCCCCAACGGCAAGCATGTGAATGAGTGTATTCGGACCTATCTTTCGAGGACGTACCAGCCCGTTCGGGTCGCACCTCTCACCTGGTAGCCGGCGTCGAATGCTCCGCCGAGGGCCCCGCGCACAGAGACCCTCCAGGCCTTGGCGTTCGCCGGGTCGGAGCGCCGCAGCGCGACGATGTCGTCGGGCACCTGACATATAAGGACGCGCGCAGAGGCCGATCCCGCCACCGGCTCGTTCGCCGTGCCCACGGAGAGAGCGACGGACGCACCTTCACGCAGCAACTCTTCGACCTCCGGTTCGGTGGCGCGACCATCGGCCGCCGCCACGGCCTGTGGCGAGTCCAGCTGCCAGCTGATCAGGAGGCGGTCAGACTCCTCGCCGGCGTTGATCCCGTCGGGCATCACGCCGTAGAAGTTGACCAGGTATCCGCGGGCGCGGGCCCCGAGCTTGTAAAGGTTGAAATACGCGTTTCGCCGGACGAGCGGATCCGTCGTCCACTCGATCACGTTGATGCCGCGCTCGAGGCACCAGCGGCGCTGGTGCTGCTTGAGCTCGAAGCCCACGCCACGAACCTGGCTGTCATCGACGACACCGAGGATGTGCGAATGCAGGTGAAGCTCGTGCGCCGGCGAGCCACCGAGCCAGCCGACGAGCCCTCCGACCAGGCGGCTTCCGACACGCGCGCCGGCCACATAGTTGCCCGAGTGGGCGAGCGCTCTGAGGATGTCCGTATTGATCAGCGGCCGATCGGCACGGCCCCAGATCACCTCGAACAGTCTCGCGAGCTCGTTCAGGTCCTGCAGGTCGTGCAGCTCGAAGATCGTGGCCCGGCGCGCCTCACCCACGTCTCAACCAGCCCGTGGCGACACCGGCGTCGCGAAGCGCGTGCCGCACGGTCGACGCGACATCCGCCGCGCCGATGGTGTCACCGTGGATGCAGATCGTGTCGAAGCGCCCCGATTGCGCAAGGTGCAGGGCCTGGCTCGCGGCGGCAGCGGCGCTGAGCACGGCGCCCGGCTGCGTGCGGGGGGCGAGGCTCCCATCGGGCATCATCAACCGGTCGGCGTAGCCCTCGCGATAGCCGGGGATGCCGGCCCGACCGGCCGCCGCCAGGATCTCGAACCCAGGCTGGCCGACAAGACCGACTCCGTGTCTTGCGGCGACCCGTGCGAGCGCATCGGCGGCGGCCGGATCGCGCTGGCACCGGTGATACAGGGCACCGTGAGGTTTGACGTACGCGATGGGCACCACCGCCGCCAGGCCCGCGACCTGAAAGGCGATGAGCGCCTCGATGTCAGCGGGTGACAGCGCAGCCTCCACGCGACCGAACCCCGCGCGGTCGTCGTAACCGGGGTGCGCACCGACCTGGACTCCCAGCTCGCGACATCGCCGCGCGGTCGCGATCGATATCGACACCGAGCCGGCATGCACCCCGCACGCGACGCTCGCAGTGTCCACGAAGCTGAGGATTGTCTCGTCGGCGCCGGCTCCCTCGCCGAGGTCCGAGCTCAGGTTCATCGCGCCGTGCGCTTGGCCGGCCTCAATGCGCGGTGTCGCCGTGCAGAAGCTGGACGGCGTGACCGAGCACCGGCATCACCGCCTCGAGCGACTCGACCGCCCCTTTCACACTGCCGGGCACGTTGATGATCAGCGTTCGTCCGCGCACCCCGGCCGTCGCGCGAGAAAGCGCCGCCATCGGCGTGCTGGCCGCTCCGGCGCGCCTTATCTCCTCGCCGATGCCCGGCACCTCGTAGTCGAAGAGGATCGAGGTCGCCTGCGGTGTGACGTCTCGCGGGCCCAGCCCGGTTCCGCCCGTGGTCACGACGACGTCCGCCCGGAGCGTGATCGCCGTCTCGATCGCGTCGGTGATTCGCTCGACCTCGTCGGGGACGATCTCCGGGTCACCGACGTCGAAGCCGCCGCCACGCAGCAGCTTCACCAGCGCGGGCCCGCTCTTGTCTTCGCGTTTGCCATGGAAGACTCCGTCGCTGACAGTGATGACGTGAGCCTTGCTCAAGGCGTGGCTTTTGCGCGTGGCCGCTTCCAGGTTCCAGACCGCCCCCCTGACTTCTCGAGCAGCCGAACCGAGTCGATCTGCACGCCGCGCTCCATGCCCTTGGTCATGTCGATCAGGGTCAGGCCCGCCACAGCGGCCGCAGTCAGCGCCTCCATCTCGACGCCGGTCTGCCCGACCACGCGAGCCCTCGCCAGGACGCGTATGGCGCCCCGGACGAACTCGAAATCCAGCGTCACGCTCGTCAGCGGCAGCGGATGGCAGAGTGGGATCAGCTCGGAGGTCCGCTTGGCGGCCATGATCCCCGCCACCCGCGCCACCTGCAGCGCGTCGCCCTTGGCGGTGCCGGCCTTGACCGCGCGCAGAGTCCCGGGTGCCATGCGCACCAAACACTCGGCAAGAGCCTCGCGCACGGTGGACGGCTTGTCCGCGACGTCGACCATCCGCGCCGCCCCCTTGTCGTCGAGATGCGTCAGTTGGGAGGCGCGGCCGGCGGGTCCAGCCCGATCTTTGGAGCCCTTGCGGCCCGATCCGCGCGTTGGGGGGCCCGGCCCGTCGTCGTCACGCATCATTAGATGCGCTCCTCCAGGGTCCACCCCCGCCTTCGGCTCGGACCACCTTGATCTCCAAATCTCTGGGCCGGCCCACCGACCACGCCTCCCGCACGCGCTCAGGATATGCGGATGCCCAGCATCGACGCCGTCATCTTCGACTACGGGCGCACGCTCGTCACCTTCGCGTACCCGACCCAGGACTTGCTCCAGGTCCTTCGCGGCTTTCGCCCACGCATCGCGGCGGCGCTGGGCCGGGAAGCTCCCCCCGCCGAGGCGATCCTGCAAGAAGTGCTGCTGCCGCTCGAGCGGCACATCGAAAGCCCGGGCGAGGATGAGGTTGACTACCTCGACGTGTACGCCGCGACATGGCGGCATGCCGGGCTCGATCTTCCAAACGAGCTTCTCTACGAGATCCTCGACGAGGAACAGAGGTGCTGGGACCGCGCGGTCCAGGTGGACCCGGACGCCCTCGAGGTCCTGTCATGGCTTGGCGCACACGGCATCAAGCGGGCCGTGTGCTCGAACGCGCCCTTCCCGCCAGAGATGATGCGGCGCCAGGTGGACGCCAACGGGGTCGGAGAGCTGATGGAGGCCGTGCTCTTCTCGAGTCAGTTCGGCCGCCGCAAACCGGCGCCGGAAATCTATCGGTCAGCCCTTGACGCAGTCGGAGTCGATGCGGCGAGGGCGCTCTTTGTCGGCGATCGTGTGCGCGAGGACTTCTACGGCCCGCGCGCGGTTGGAATGCGAGCCCTGATCTGCACTGCTCATGCCGCGGAACCTCCCCCTGACGAGATCCCGACGATCGCCTCCCTGAGCGAGCTGCGAGAGCTGCTGTGAGCGAACCGAAGAAGCAGCCCGGTCCGCTGTGGTTGCTCTTCTACGGCCGCCGGAGGAAGGGCTTTCCCTGGTTGCTGGTGGCCGTCCTGGCCGTGGTGATCGTGTTTGCGCTCTCGTTCGCGTTCCCCGGTGGGGCGGACACGTGGCGCGCGATTGCGCCCGTTCTCTTCGGCCTCCTCATCCTTGGCGCGCTGATCGCGGCGATCGTCGCGGCGTTGCGGCCCCGCCGGCGTCGATGAACGTCAGGGGGAGGTGTGGTGCGCCTTCGTGGAGTCGCTTCGGCTTTGCGCGCGAGCCTGCGCGGCGCGCGATGCAACCAGGACAGCGGCCGCACCTGCGCCGATGCCGTTGTCGATGTTGACCACCACCAGCCCGGTCGAGCACGACTGCAGCATCGTGGTGAGGGCGGCCTCCCCGGCGCCACCCCGGCCGTAACCGGTCGAGACGGGTAGGCCGATGACAGGGACGTCGATGAGGCCGCAGACAAGGCCGGGCAGCACGCCGTCCATGCCGGCCGCAACGACGATCACGTCCGCGCCCCATTCGAGGATTGACGCGAGCGGCCCGACGAAGCGGTGAAGGCCTGCGACGCCGAGATCACCTTCCAACCGGGAATCGAGCCCGCACGCCTCGACGACCATCCTTGCCTCCTCGGCCACGGGAATGTCCGAGGTTCCAGCGGTGAGGAGGCCCACCTTGCCGGCCAGTGGCTCGGGGACGAACCCGGCCCTGAGGACCCTCGCCGAGTCGCCGTAAACGAACGTCTGCTGCCCCGCGGCTGCGGCCGCATCTTCCAGCGCCGCCCGGTGCGAGCCGGTCATGCGGCTGATCAGGCCCTGGCCCTGGCGTTCACCCATGGCCACCGCGAGCCGAGCCGCTTCGGATGGGGACTTGCCGGTGGCGAGGACCACCTCGGGAATGCCGCGTCGCAGGAACCGGCCGAGATCCAGCCTCGCTCGCCCACCAAGCTCGTCCAACTGGAGGGTGCGCAGCTCGGCCAGGGCCTCATCCTCGGAGAGCTCGCCCGCAATCAGCCTGCGCAAGACGTCTCTCACAGCCCCGACAGCACCTCGCGCATGCGCTGCCAATGGGTGCCCGCCCAGTAGATGCGGCCGCAGTCCGGGCATTCGGAGTAGCGGGACTGTGTCTGGCGCACGTAGGGCGGCACCCGCTCGGCGACGGTCGCCGGCACCCTCGACTCCAGCTCGGAGTTGCACTCTATGCACCGCGTCAGCGCCTCCTTCAGCTCCAACCCCAGCTCAGCGAACACCTGGCGCAGCTGCCTGGTCACATCGTCGTCTCGGATGAGAATGGCGTGGACGACGCCGGTCTGGATCACCCGTCGCTTCGTCAGGTCCCGGTCGCGCGTCAGCAGCACGCGGTTCTCGGCCGCCGCCTCGCGCACGAGTTCGGCATCGTCGATCCGAGCGTGGTACGAAGCGTCATAGCCGAGGGCCCGAAGCCACCGCGCAAGACGTCCGACGTTGCAGTCCGCGAGGAACCGTGGCTTCACCAAACCAATCTTAGAATCGTGCGGATGGCCAGTCCCGATGAGCTGATGACAAAGCTGCGGGGTGAGGCGGCCGATTGCTACTCGTGGTCGAACGGTCCGGGCGACCGCTATGCGCCGCACAGTCATGGCTACGAGAAGGTTCTGTACTGCGTCGGCGGCTCCATCACGTTCGTCCTCCAGGCCGACGGCAGGCGGCTGCAGCTGAGCGCAGGCGACCGATTGGTGCTGCCGCCGGGCACGGTCCATTCCGCCGAGGTCGGCCCGGGCGGGTGCACGTGCATCGAGGGCCGTCGCTAGAGTCGCGCGGCGTAATATGGACCCGGCGATGAGCATCATCGAGTTCATCCGCGACCGGGCCCGGTTCTACAACTGCCCAGTGTGCGGACGCAGCCTAAAGGGCTGCGATGTCCAGGTCCTCAGCCACGAGGAGGAGCGCTTTCACCTCCAGGTGACGTGCGCCCAGTGCCAGGTCACCTTCATCGTCGTGCTCGCAATCGCGGGCGGCGCTGTCGAGGAGATCGAGAGCGTCGAGGCCGGCGCCTCGGAACCTGTCGCGGCGATGGAGCCGATCAGCGTCGACGAGATCCTCGACCTTCACGTGATGCTCAAGAGCTTCCAGGGCACACTCACAGAGCTCATCCAGCAGCCCGACCACAGCCGCGGCTGACAGCGGAGCGCACCGTGCGCGCTGAGAGCCCACGTTGACGCGCATCTATCTCGACGATGCGGGCTCGGCGCCCGTTTTGCGCGAGGTCGGCGAAACCTTGCATGACATCACGGCGGCCAACCCGTCGAGCCTCCACGCGGAGGGCCGCGACGCTCGCGCGGCACTGGACCGCGCGCGGGATGGCGCCGCCCTCGCGCTCGGCGCCGACCGCTCCGAGATCACGTTCACGTCTTCCGGCACCGAGGCGGTGAACCTGGCCCTGTTCGGCTCGACCCGCCGCCTTCCCAAGGGTGCCTCGATCGTGACGTGGGCGGGCGAGCACCAGGCGGTCCTGGGGGCGGTTCGCCACCTGGAATCCGAGGGCCACGTTGTTGAGATCGCCGGCGTCGACCATGCCGCGCGCGCTGACCCGGACTCAATCCCAGCCAATGCCGGCCTCGTGTCGATCGGCCTCGCCAACAATGAGGTCGGCACCATCCAGCCGGCCGCCGAAGTGATCGCCCGCGCGCACGAAATCGGTGCCC
The DNA here is from genome assembly GCA_041487825.1 of Candidatus Dormibacteraceae bacterium. GTDB lineage: Bacteria > Chloroflexota > Dormibacteria > Dormibacterales > Dormibacteraceae > Palsa-872. The sequence goes on from JBGPOC010000008.1 coordinate 16,602, forward strand.
TTGTGCACCTGGACGCATGCGCCGGACCGAGGTGGATTCCGATTCCTCGCGGCGCCGACCTCGTCTCCATCAGCGGTCACAAGCTCGGCGCGGGTCGCGGCGGTCTGCTGTTCGTCAGGGAAGGCTTGCGCATCGACCCATTGATGTACGGCGGCCCGCAGGAGTGGGGTCGCCGCGCCGGTCGTGAGGACGTCTCGGCGGCCGTTGCCATCGCTACTGCGCTCACTGTGTGCGCGCACGGGCGAGAGACCCGGGCGCGGGCTGCAGACAGGCAAGCGGCCTCGTTGCGCGAGCTCCTTCAGGAGCTGGGTGGACGTCTCACGGGCGCCGCGCCTCGGCTGCCGAATTTCGCCACCTGCGCTTTCGTGCATCGCCGCGGTGAGGACGTCCTGCTCGCGCTCGACCTCGCTGGAGTCGCGGCGTCCAGCGGTTCAGCGTGCGCGTCAGGGTCGCTCGATCCATCGCACGTCCTGCTCGCGATGGGGCTCGGTCTGGACGGTGCCCTCGGCAGCCTGCGACTGACCACGGGATATGCGACCACGGACGACGACATATCACGTGCGCGGGACGTCATCTCGTCGGTTCTTTCTCGTACGGCAGCCCGTGCGTAGCGTCGAAGAGGAGCTCGCCCGGCGCATCGCCCTCGGAGAGGAGGTGGTGCTCGCGACCGTGATCAAGCTCGATGGGCAGCCACCCTCGCAGGCGGGCGCGAAACTTCTTCTTTCGCGCGATGCCACCCTCGCCGGGACCCTTGGGTGCAGCGAGTTCGACGCGGCTGCGATGGCCGATTCTGCCGCGATCGCCGAGACCGGCGCCCCCGTCCTGCGGACCTACCACCACGACCTCGGCTCGATCGAGGTGTACGTCGAGCCGCACGCGCCCGCGCCGACGCTGGTCGTTTTCGCGGCGACGCCGGTGGCCAGGTCCCTGCTGCGATGGGCTCCCGAGGTGGGTTTCCGGCCGATCATGGTGGAGACTCGGCCCGAACGGCTCAGAGGAGCCGACTGGCCTCAAGCGATCGAACGGCTGGAAGACCTGGACGCCTCATTGGGGGCGGACGTCTACGCCGTGCACACCGATCACGACGCTGCGGACCTGGTCCAGTCGCTCGAGGCGCTCGTTCCCCACAAGCCGCGATTCATCGGCCTCGTCGGGAGCCGCCGGCACACCGGGCACCACCTCGAAGCCTTGCGCGAGAAAGGGGTCGCAGACGAGGTGCTCGCCCAGATCCAGAGCCCCGTCGGGCTGGACCTGGGAGCGATCACCCCGGGCGAGATCGCCCTGTCGATCCTGGCCGGGCTGGTGGCGGTCCGGCGCCGGGGGCGCGGCGGCTGGAAGCACGACCTCACCGCGGGCGGGGTGAATCCGGCCGACCGAACCTCATAATCAGGCTCCGTGCCGATCGAGCCAGGGACAAAGCTGGGCCAGTACGAAGTCCAAGAGTTCATTGGCGAGGGCGCAATGGGTACGGTCTATCGCGCCTATCACGAGCAGCTGGCGCGCACGGGCGCCGTCAAGGTCATGCACGCGATATCGCCGGACCGGGATTCGATCGCCCGCTTCCGTCACGAGGCCCAGGCGATCGCCCGGATGCGTCACCCCAACATCCTCAACGTCTTCGACTTTGGCGAGTACGAGGGGACGCCTTACATGATCGTCGAGTACGTACCGGGTGGGAACCTCGCCGGACGGATGAGCCTGGGGCCACTGGACAGGGCCACCGCGTTGAGGTTTCTTCGCGGCATCGGCGCCGGTCTCGACTACGCACACTCGCAGGGCATCGTCCATCGCGACGTCAAGCCGGCAAACGTGCTGCTTGAGCGGGACGAGACCCCTGTCCTGGCCGACGTCGGATTGGCCAAGATGCTCCAGGGCTCGTCGGTGAAGTCGTTGACCGGCTTCACCCCCGGCACTGCTGCCTA
>JBGPOC010000009.1:0-18521 GCA_041487825.1 Candidatus Dormibacteraceae bacterium
AGCAGGTAGTTCAGAGATGCGATCGGCATGCGCCATGGGATTCCGCGCGTCACCTTCAGCCACTTAGCGTGCTGGTTGAACATCGAGTCGACGATGTGGATGAAGGCCTCGTAGCAGTTGAACAGGCCATGGCGACCGGTGAGCAGATAGCCCTCGAGCCAGCCTTCGCACAGGTGCTCGCTCAGCACCTCCATCACGCGCCCGTCCGGCGACAGGTGGTCGTCTCCGGGCAACATCTCTGCGTCCCATGCCCTGTTGGTGGCTTCGAAGACCGCGCCCAGCCGGTTGGACGCGGTTTCGTCCGGGCCCATGATGCGGAAGTTGTCCGGGTTTCTCGCGATGACGTCCCGCAGGTAGGTTCCAAGCACACGCGTCGCTTCGCTGGCCGTGGTGCCCGGCTTGGGCACCGCAACCGCGTAATCGCGAAAGTCGGGCAGCCGGAGGTCTTTCAGAAGCTCGCCTCCGTTGGCGTGCGGGTTGGCGCTCATTCGCCGCTGTCCGTGCGGTGCAAGCGCGGCCAGGTCCGGGACCAACCGACCGTCCTTTCCGAACAGCTCCTCGGGGCGGTAGCTCCGCAGCCACTCTTCCAGGATCCGGATGTGGTCGGGCTTGGTCCCGAAGTCGGTCACGGGGACCTGGTGCGCGCGGAATGTGCCCTCGACGGCGAGCCCGTCGACCACCTTCGGCCCGGTCCACCCTTTGGGAGTGCGCAGGACGATCATCGGCCAGCGGATGCCCGTCGTCCTCCCGTGAGTGCGCGCCTGGTCCTGGATGCGCGAGATCTCGTCGAGGGACGTGTCGAACGCCGCCGCCAACGCCTGGTGCACCGCCGCGGGCTCGTCACCCGTGACGAACACGGGTGTGTGCCCGTAACCCTCGAGCAAACGGGTCAGGTCCTCCTCGGGAATGCGCGCCAGCACGGTCGGGTTGGCGATCTTGTATCCGTTCAGGTGCAGGATCGGCACGACCGCGCCGTCGGTGCGCGGGTTGACGAACTTGTTGGAGTGCCAGCTGGCGGCCAGAGGCCCAGTCTCCGCCTCGCCGTCGCCGACCACGCAGAAGACCGTGAGGCCCGGGTTGTCGAAAGCCGCGCCGTAAGCATGGACCAGGGCGTAGCCAAGCTCGCCTCCCTCGTGCAGCGAGCCCGGGGTCTCGGGGGCCACATGGCTCGGGATGCCGCCGGGGAACGAGAACTGCCGGAAGAGCTTGCGCAGTCCGTCGACGTCCTGGGTGATGTCGGAGTAGACCTCGGAGTAGGTGCCCTCCAGGTAGGCGTTTGCCACCGCCGCCGGACCGCCGTGCCCGGGGCCCATGACATAGATCGCGTCAAGGTCGCGATTCTTGATGACGCGATTCGCGTGGGCGTAAATCACGTTCAGGCCGGGTGTCGTCCCCCAGTGACCGAGCAGGCGAGGTTTGATGTGCTCGAGCTTGAGGGGTTCGGAGAGCAAAGGATTGTCCAGCAAGTAGATCTGCCCGACCGACAGGTAGTTGGCGGCCCGCCAGTACGAGTCGATCCTGTCGAGCTCGTCCGCGCTCAACGGATTCGCCCGTGCCGCGACGCTTTGCTCGCTGCTCACCCGCCCGCGCTCATGGTGCCGTCTCGCCGTTCACGTGTGCCCCAATCATGCGTCAGCTCAGACCCCGGGGTGGGCCTTTGGTCCCACCTGCGGCGGGCCTTTCTGCTCTCGATCGCAGCCCGCATTGAGCGCAGTGTCGGGACCAGGAGGATGCCATGTACCTGAGCGTAGGAGTGGTCTTCGCGATCGTCCTGGTGCTGCTGTCTCCGGTGATCTGGATCGCCTGGTGGCTCCTCGCCGACCTTGGCAGCCGGGCGGGCGGCCCATACGCCCCGGCGCGCGGGGAGAGCACGGAGCGAAGTCACAGGCGGGCCGCCTGAGCGCGCCGCCCGGCGCGGCCATGACCCGACCGGCTTCGGACCACGAGCTGCTGGAATGGATGCCTGACGGCGTCCTGGTCGTCGACGCCGGCGGGTTGATCGTCTACGCCAACCGGCGGGCAGAGGGGATCACGGGTTACACCCGCGACGAGTTGCGCGGTCAATCGATCGAGCTGCTCGTGCCCCAGCGTTTTCGAGCGCGTCACAAGGAGCACCGGCGTGACTTCTACGCAAACCCCGGCCCCAGGTCCATGGGCGAGGCGGCGGGCGACTTCCGGGTCCGCCGCAAGGACGGCAGCGAGTTCTCGGCCGACATCTCGCTGGGGCCGGTCGCCTCCGCGGGCGGTACGAACGTGGTGGCGGTCATCCGCGACATGACCGAGCGGCAGAGATTCGAGGCCATGCTCCAGCATGAGGCGCTTCACGACCCGCTCACCGGCCTCGCCAACCGGACGCTCTTCTTCGATCGGTTGACTCAGGCGATCCTGAGCGGCCGGCGCGATGGTCGGCCCGTCGCCCTGGCGATGCTCGACCTCGACCGTTTCAAATGCGTCAACGACGCGTACGGCCATGCCACCGGCGACGAGGTGCTCAAACAGTTCGCCGTGCGGCTCGCGGCCAATGTCCGGAACACGGACACGGCGGCGAGGCTGGGCGGTGACGAATTCGCGTGCATCTTTCCGCGTGTCGCCGATCGCGCGGCCGCCGATCGAATGCTCCGTTTGCTCCTTAGCAACATCAACGGGTACGTCTCGGTCGAGCGAAGGCGCATTGGAGTCAGCGCCTCGGGCGGCATGGCCCTGTACCCGGACGACGGCGATGATGTGGACACCCTCATGCGGCAGGCCGACCGCGCTCTCTACTCGGCCAAACCAGCCGCCCGCGCCCTGGCGGCCGGGCCCTTAGCATGCTGAGGAGGTGACTCCCGCATACCCAGCGCATCGCGAGGCGACGATCGTGCTTCGCGATGGCTCCACGCTGGCGGTCCGACCGGTTCGCCCCGAGGATGAGGCCGATCTGGCCCGCTTCTTCACCGATCTGTCGATGGAGTCGCGGGTCTTCCGTTTCTTTATCGCCATCTCCAACGCCGACGCACTGGCCAAGAAGATCGTGGACGTCGACTACCGGACGCGCTACGGCCTGGTTGCGGTGACCGGCGCGGAGCGGTCGATCGTCGGGCACGCCATGTACGTCGAGACCGCGCCCCGAAAGGCCGAGCTGGCGCTGGCGGTGGCGGACGAGTACCAGGGCCGCGGGCTGGGCACGATCATGCTCGGACAGCTCGCGGAGGCCGCGGCCGCGGCTGGGATCGAGGTCCTGGAGGCGGTGGTCAAGCCGGAGAACCACCGCATGCTCAACGTGCTGCGCGAGAGCGGCTTTCCGGTCAAGGCCCGCTCCGAGCCGGGCGAGGTGCACGCGGAGATTCCGACCGCCCTGACCCCCGAAGGCCTGCGCCAGTTCGAGGACCGAGAACGCGTAGCGGCCGTCGCCGCGGTGAGCCATCTCCTCGCGCCCCACTCGGTCGCGGTGATCGGAGCCTCAAGACAGCGTGGCACCATCGGCGCCGAGCTGTTCCACAACCTCGTGGCGACCGGGTTCGTCGGACCTGTCTACCCTGTCAACCCGGCGGCCACCGAGATCGACGGAGTGGCCGCGTACGCGTCCGTGCTCGACATCCCCGGCGACGTGGACATGGCCGTCATCACGGTGCCGGCGGCGGTCGTCCTGGACGTCGCCGGCCAGTGCGCCGCCAAGGGCGTGCGCGCGCTGGTCGTGATCTCAGCCGGTTTCGCCGAGGCGGGGTCCGAGGGCGTGGAGCTTCAGCGGCGGCTGCTCGAGATCTGCCGCCATGCCGGCATGCGTTTGGTCGGTCCCAACTGCATGGGTGTGATCAACACCGCCGACGGCGTGAAGCTCGACGCCACGTTTGCTCCCGACCGGCCGGTGCCTGGTCGAATCGGCTTTCTCTCGCAGAGCGGCGGGCTGGGTATCGCGGTGATGGCGCGGGCCCAGGCCCTCGGATCGGGAATCTCGTCGTTCGTGTCAGTCGGTAATAAGGCCGATCTCTCCGGCAACGATTTCATTCAGTACTGGGAGGCCGACGAGGCCACCGATCTGATCATGTTGTACCTGGAGTCGTTCGGTAACCCGCGCAAGTTCGCGCGCATCGCCCGAAGGGTCAGCCGTACGAAGCCGATCCTGGCTGTCAAGGGCGGGCGGTCTCCGGCGGGAAACCGGGCTACCTCGTCGCATACGGGTGCGCTGCTGTCAGGCTCCGACGTCACGGTCGACGCTCTGTTTCAACAGACCGGGGTGATCCGGACCGACACATTGGCCGAGCTCTTCGACGCCGTGTTGTTGCTGGGCTGTCAGCCGATTCCGGCCGGCAACCGGGTTGCCATCCTGACCAATGCCGGTGGGCCGGCCATCCTGTGCGCAGACGCATGCGAGGCCAGCGGGCTCGTCGTGCCTCCGCTGCCGGACGAGGTCCGCGCCGCGCTGGCCGCGTTAATGCCCGCCGCCGCCTCGACCGGCAACCCGGTGGACATGCTCGCGTCAGCCAGCCCGGAGGGCTACGGCCAGGCCATTGCGGTTCTGGGTGCCTGCGCGGAAATCGATGCTCTGATCGTGATCTTCACGCCTCCCCTGGTCACCAGGGCGCCCGAGGTGATCCGCGCGATCCAGCGTGCGGCACGCAAGCTGCCCCGGCCGATTCCGCTCCTCTGCGTGTTCATGTCCAAGCAATCGGCCCCCCGCATCGTCCGCTCGGAGGGTGTCAGCGTGCCGCACTATCCGTTCCCCGAGGAGGCGGCCCGCGCGCTCAGCCTCGCCGCGCGGTATGGCGCGTGGCGCGCTCTGCCGGAGGAACCCTTCGCCACGCTCGACGGGATCGATCGGGACAAGGCGGCGGCCGTGATCGCCACGGCGCTGACCGGCGGCGGGGGTTGGATGGCTCCGCGGGCCCTCGCCGAGCTGCTCGCCTGCTACCGGATCCCCATGGTCGAGACCCGGCTCGCCGACTCACCCGCCGACGCGGGGCGGGAGGCGGGGAGCCTTGGATCGCCGGTCGCGCTGAAGGCGATCGTGCCGGGCCTGCTGCACAAGTCGGACGCCGGGGCCGTCCGCCTGGATCTGCAGGGCGAGCGCGCCGTCGAGCGCGCCGCGGTCGTAATGACCGCAACCCTCGAGCGGTCAGGTCACCACGTCGTGGGCTTCCAGGTGCAGCCGATCGCGCCGAAGGGCGTCGAGATGCTCGTCGGCGTCGTCCAGGACCAACATTTCGGCCCGGTGCTGGCCTGCGCCGCGGGCGGAACCGCGACCGAGCTGCTGAAGGACGTGTCCGTGCGGGTCACGCCGATCACGCCGGGCGAGGCGAGTCGCATGGTCCGCTCGCTGAAGACCTTCGCCTTGCTCGACGGCTACCGCGGTGCGCCTCGCGCGGACGTGGCGGCGCTCGAGGACGTTCTGCTGCGGGTGAGCGCCCTTGTCGAGGCGCACCCGGAGGTGGTCGAGATGGACCTCAACCCGCTCATCGTCCATCCGGCGGGAGCCCTGGCGGTCGACGCCAGGATCCGCCTTGAGCCCGGCCCGCCGCGGCCACCACTCGGCGCGCGCTGAGCCCAGCCTCGGGTCAGGCGGCCGGGCCGACCTTCCGCCTACGGCCGCCGGAGACGACCTCGACGTGGTTCTCGACGCCGACCACGCCCGGCACCTCAGCCAGCGAGTGGGTCAGAAGCGCGGCCTGGCTTCCAGCTTCGGCTTCGCCGTAGATATGGACCACGCCGTCCCTCACCTCCACCTCGATGCTGCCACCGCCGTGCAGCGGTCTTTCGCGCATGTAGTCCCGCGTGATCTCCCTGCGGATCGACTCGTCGTTGCGGAGGAAGACGCGCAGCAACCGCGGGCGGCTCACCACCCCGACCAGCTTCCTCTGCGAGTCGACGACCGGCAAGACCTTGATGTGGTGCTCGAACATCAGGCTCGCAGCCGTCGCCAGTGGGGAGTTCGCCGTGGTCGTCACGACACCGGCCGCCATCACATCGCCCCAACGCCCGACCGTCGTGACGTCTTTGGTCATCACGTCGGAGACAGTCCAGCTCATCACATGTGCTCCTCCACCACCATCGTGCCGGCGGGGGGTGACACGAAAGGGCCTATCGGCCCGCCGCCGTGGGGACCGTGCGGTCCGCGACGGCGGTCGCCGCCTCGTCCTTGGTGCCCAGCAACGAGAACAGGGACTCCTCCTCCTGCGCGAAGTGGAGCCTGAGGATCGCGTGCAGGCCGTAAAGCAGCCGCCTCAGCTCACGCAGATCGGCCTCTGCCGGACCGTCGGATGGAAGCTCGCCTGCCACGCCCACCAACGCCGCCACCAGCCGCTCGATCTCGATGTGGGTCCGGCTCATGGTTCCTGTGGCGCCGTCGCCGCCCATCCTGCGAGCGACGAAGGGATAGACCACCTCTCCCTCCTCTTTCTCATGTGGCAGCAGCCGCGTCGTGAGCTCCTGGTCCAGCTCCGCGAGCTTCTTGCGGAGGTCGCCACCGCGGATCGATTCGAGCTCGTCTGCCAGCACTCGAACCTGTTCGACCAGCGGCATCAGCTCCTCGTGCTCGCGATGGAAGCGTTCGCCCATCTCCACCTCGCCCGCCTCCGGCCTGCGGAGCTCGCCGCCGCCCAACGCCCTCAACGCATTGAGGATCACGGCCACGTCGATGGCCTCCTGGAAGAACGCCCCCGCCACCGGGGCGAGCACCCCAAAAGTGGCGAGAACCATGCCGAAGCCGGACAGTGCCATGCCAGCCATCACGCTCTGCACCGCGATCTGGCGGGCGCGTCGCGCAATGAGCACCGCCTCGGCGACCCGATCCAGCCGGTCGATGACGATGACCGCGTCGGCCGCCTCCGACGACGCAGTCGCGCCTCGCGCGCCCATGGCGATCCCGACGTCGGCCGCCGCAAGCGCGGGCGCATCGTTGACACCGTCTCCGACCATGACCGTCACCGCCTGGGCGCGCTCGTTCAAGACCGCCTGCACCTTCTGTGCCGGGGAATGCTCCGAGAGCACGGCGTCTACGCCCAGTGCGCCGCCGACCGCTTTGGCGACGTCCGGCCGGTCCCCGCTCAGCAGCACGATCCGTTTGATGCCCGCGGAGCGCAGGGTGCGGAGCGCATGCGGGGTGTCGGTTCGCACGGGGTCCTCCATGACCAGCGCGCCTTCGATCTTGCCGTCGACCGCCACGAACACGGCCATCGCCCCATCGAGCGCGGTGCGTCGTCGGAGACCGGTCGCGGCGGCTGACAGCGGCCGGCCGGCCGACAACCATCTGGCCTGTCCCAGCGCGACATGATGCGCGCCGACGGCGCCCTCGATCCCCTTGCCCCCGTGCTCTCGGACCTCGGTGGGGAACTCGAACTCCAGGTGTCGCTTCCGTGCGGCTGTGACGATCCCGTTCGCGAAGACGTGCAGGGAGACCTGGTCGAGTGAGGCCGCGAGGCGGAGCAGCTCGTCGGCCGGCACGGCTCCGAACGCAACGACGGTTGCGACCCTTGGCGACCCGGCCGTCAGCGTTCCGGTCTTGTCGAATACGAGCGTGCGCGCGCGCGCGAGGGTCTCGAGGGCCCCGCCTCCCTTGACGATGATCCCTCGGCTGGCCGCACGCGAGATGCCCGCGACGATCGCCACGGGGGCGGCCAGGATCAGAGGGCACGGCGTCGCCACGACGAGCACCGCCAGCGCGCGGACCGGGTTTCCGGATATCGCCCACGCCAGCACCGCCACTCCCACCGTCAGTGGCAGAAACCAAAGGGCGTAGCGATCCGCGAGCCGCACGAACGGGGCCTTCGAGCCCTGGGCTTCGCGCACCAGGCGCACGATGCCGGCGTAGGTGCTCTCCTCGGCGGTCGTGAGGGCGCGCATGTCGAAAGGTGCGCCTGCATTGACGACGCCGCTGCGAACGCGGTCCGATCTCAAGCGCTCGGCGGGCCTCGATTCGCCGGTCAGCGCCGACTCGTCCAGCACGGCCGCAGCCGAGGTGATGAGGCCGTCGACCGGCACCACCTCGCCAGGCTTCACCAGCAGAAGATCGCCTTCTTTGACGTCGGCGATGTCGGGCGACGTCAGCTCACCCTGCTCATAGCGATGGACGACGCGTGGCGCTCGCGCCAGGAGTGCCGACAGCTCGTGACGGGCGCGGGAACTTGCGTATCGCTCCAGCGCCTGGCCTCCCGAGAGCATCAGCCCGACCACCGCTCCCGCCAGGTACTGACCAAGGATCAGCGATCCGGACATCGCCAGCAGCGCGATCAAATCGACCCCCGTCTCGCGATGGAACAGATCCCTGACCACCGAGATCCCAAGCGGGATGAGGGCGAAGGCGACGGCTGCCGCCCACGCGATGTCCGCCCAGGCTTGCGCTCCCACGAGCCATAGCCCCGTTCCGACCACGACCGCGCCGAGGACGATCAGCAGGATGACGAGGGGGCTCCCTTCCAGCGGTGGGCTGGTGAACCGCTCAGTTGCCGGCGGGCCGGCATGGGGGTGGACCAGGTGCGGCCGGAGCCTTGGCACCCTCCGGCTGTGCTCCTGCCAGTGCAGCATCGCGGTTCTAGCGCACCCTGCGGCCTGCGTTCGGTCGTGACCGCGCCTCGGGCTTGCCGTCGGACCCAGGCGTGACGAAACGGACCTCGAGCACGCCTGGCACCGTCAGTGCGACCGACTCCGCCAGCCGGCGCCCGGGGCCCCGGTCTTCGAGCTGGATGGTGGCGACGCCATCGGCGACGCTGAACGAGCTGCGTGTGCTGCCGAGGCCGAGCTCGCCCAGGCGCCGCGCGAGCTCGCTCTCGATGCCCTCGTCGCGCCGAGCGATCACCCGGATCAGGTCGCGGCGGCTCACGATGCCGACCACCTTGCGTCCTCGCACGACCGGGAGCCGCTTGACCCCCGCTTCGAGCATGATGCGAGCTGCTTGGGATACCTCGCCGTCCTCCGTCAGTACGAGCACATCACGGGTCATGACATCCGCGACGGACTTCGGCGTGCTGCCCGCGGTCGGCGCCGGCGGTGTCGCCTGCAAACGTGGATCCGCTCGGGTCTCGATAGGGAGCAGGTCGGCTTCCGACACGATGCCCACCAGCGCACCCTTCTTGTCGATGACCGGCAGAGCCGAGATGCCGCGATCGACAAGGATCCGGGCCGCCACCTTGACGCCCGTTTCGGGTGTCACCGTGACGACCTCACGCGACATGATCTCGGTGACCTTCACGCCACCAACGCTGAGGCCTCACTCCGATCCGCGACAGGTACGGTTGACCTTCCGCCGGCGGGCCGTTCGACCCTTAATGTCGGGGGGGCCCGTGAGCGTTAAATGGGGCGCGTGACGAGTCCGACCGCGCACAGCTCGCCGCAGGCGCTTCCCGGGATCGAGCTCGTCGAAGCCGCCCGGCTGCTTCCAGCAGAGGTTGTGGCGCGGCTGGGCAGCGCCGACTCAGGGCTGACGGCGGAGGAGGCTGCGCTGCGTCTACTCCGCGTCGGGCCCAACGCCGTACGGAGCCATGGCGCGCGTCCGCTGGCAGTCCTCTGGCGCCAGCTTCGGAATCCATTGCTGATCCTGCTCGCGGCGGCCACGATCGCATCACTCGTCGTCGGTCAGCGCACGGACGCGATCATCATCCTGGCCATCGTCGGCCTCAGCGTCGGCCTCGGATTCTTCAACGAATACCGTTCGGAGCGCGTGGTCGAGGCGCTGCACGCCAGCATCCGTCATCGCGCGCTCGTGCGCCGGGACGGGCAGCCGATCGCGGTCGATGTCACCGACGTGGTTCCCGGTGACATCGTTCTGCTCCGAACGGGCGACCTCGTTCCCGCCGACCTTCGATTGGTGGACGCCCGAGAGCTCGAGTGCGACGAAGCGGTGCTCACCGGCGAAGCGATGCCGAAGACGAAACGGCCGGAGCCCGAGCAGCAGCCGGACCTGGTCGAGCTCGGCCTGCGGTCGGTCGCTTACATGGGCTCGACGGTGCGCGGTGGTTCCGGCACCGGCGTCGTGCTGCAGACCGGCGCTCGGACCGCGTTCGGCAAGATCGCGATCCGCCTGGGCGAGAGGCAGCCGGAGACCGTTTTCCAGCGGGGGCTGCGCAGCTTCTCCATCCTCCTCGTGCGTGTGACCGCACTGCTTGCCGGGGGGATCTTCGTGGCCAACTCACTCCTGGGCCGGTCCATCCTCGAGTCGGCTCTCTTCTCGCTGGCGATCGCGGTCGGCCTAACGCCGCAGCTGCTTCCCGCGATCGTCACGGTGAGCCTCGCATCGGGCGCGCGGCGCCTCGCCCGCAAGCGGGTCGTGGTCAAGCGCCTCATCAGCATCGAAGATCTCGGCAACATCGAGATCCTGTTCACCGACAAGACGGGAACCCTCACCGAAGGCCGGATCAGCTACGAGACGGCGATGGACCCGGCGGGGGCGCCCAGCGACGAGGTGCTTCGCCTCGGTCTTCTGTGCTCGATGAGCGACGGCTCGGATCTCGCCGCATCCGGCAACGCGCTCGACGCGGCCCTCCTGGAGGCCGGCACCCCGCCCGCGGGCTACGAGCGTCTCGATCAACTCCCGTTCGACCACGAGAGGCGGCTGATGTCGACGCTGGTCGGCGCGCCCGACGGGCACCGGTTCCTGGTCACCAAGGGAGCGCCCGAGTCCCTCCTGGCCCGCTGCGTCGACGTGCCACCCGAGTCCGCCGCCACTCTGGAACGGCTCTTCGCCTCCGGCGCCCGCGTGGTCGCCGTCGCCACCCGCGCCTGGCAGGACGGGCCCCCCTGCAGCCTGGCGGACGAGCGGGATCTCGAGCTCAAGGGCTTCATCACCTTCCTGGACGCGCCCAAAGCGGACGCCGCCGAGTCATTGGCGCAGCTCAAGGCCCTGGGAGTCCAGGTCAAGGTGGTCACAGGCGACAACGTGCTGGTGGCGGAGTCCGTCTGCCGTTCGCTTGGCCTGGACTATGGCGAAGCGATAACCGGGTCAGAGCTGGAGAAGCTGAGCGATCAGGAGCTGGTCGAACGCATGCCGCGCATCGGGATCTTCGCGCGTGTCTCGCCGGAGCAGAAGTCGCGCATCATCACCGCGCAGCGTGGACTGAACAAGGACGTCGGTTTCCTCGGCGATGGGGTCAATGACGCCGTGGCTCTGCGCGAAGCCGACGTTGGAATCTCGGTCAACACCGGCAGCGAGGTCGCCAAGGACGCCGCCGACATCGTGCTGCTCGGTAAGGACCTCGGAATCCTCGCAGGCGGCGTACTCGAAGGCCGCCGCATCTTCTCCAACACGATGAAGTACGTCCTCATGGGGACCTCGTCGAACTTCGGCAACATGTTCAGCGCGGCGGGCGGCTCGCTGCTCCTCAACTTCCTGCCCATGACGCCGACCCAGATCCTGCTCAACAACCTGCTGTACGACAGCGGCGAGATGACGATCCCCACGGACAGGGTCGACCCCGAGCTCCTGGAGCGGCCCGCCCAATGGGACATCAGGCTGATCCGCCGATTCATGATCTTCTTCGGGCCGATCAGCTCCATCTTCGACTTCTTGACGTTCGGGGTCATGCTCTTCGTTTTTCACGCCCGTGGCGGCCTGTTTCAAACCGCGTGGTTCACAGAGTCGCTCGCCACCCAGAGCCTGGTCATCTTCGCCATCCGCACTCGCCGCTCGCCCTTCTTCCGCAGCCGTCCCGGGCTGGCCCTCACCGTCGGAACGCTGGGCAGCGTCGCTGTGGGCATCGCCATTCCGTTCACGCCGCTGGCGGGCCTGTTCGGCTTCTCCCGCCTGCCGCTTGGCTTCCTGGCGATCCTGGCGGTGATGGTGGTCGTCTACCTGGCCCTCGTCGAGATCGGCAAATCGTTGTTCTTCGGCCGGCCGCCGGTGGAGCGGGTGCCGATGGAGCGGTGGAGAAGACCTCCCGCGGTCCAGCGAATCGAACGCCTCGCGTCGCGCTGGACGGTGCGTCCTAGGCCGCGGCTCGAGACTCGGAGATAGATGCGTCCCGGCAACCTGGCACGGCCGGCCAGTCCCATCCCTGCGTCACGGACAGAGCCAGCGTCAGCCCGGCCGCAGTGAGCAGAGTCGCTCCTGCTTCCTTCCAGAGTTTCATGTCCTTTCACCTCCGCCTCCGAGCCTAGGCACACACCGCCGGTCGGATAGTGCCCGGCGTCCCTGCCACGCGGGGACAGTCGACCCTGGCCCTGCCGCCGAGCCCGCCGCACAGTGATGGGCGGAGGTAATTGAAATGAACAGCGTCGTCATATATGCGTCCCGCCACGGCAACACCCGCAAGGTTGCCGAGGCCATCGCCGGCCAGCTCCAGACGCACGGAGCCACGCGGCTCCTGGCCGCTGAGGAGGCGCCGGAGATCTTCTCGGAGCCAATCGATCTGCTGGTCGTCGGAGGTCCCACCGAAGCCCACCGGATGACGGAGCCGGTGGCAAGACTCTTCGACCGGCTGGGCACGGACTCGCTCAAAGGTGTCGCCGCGGCCGGATTCGACACCCGTGTTCGCTGGCCGCGATGGCTGTCCGGTTCCGCCGGCGCGGGCATCACGCAAAGGCTTCGGCAAACCGGCGCCAACGTGGTCGTCCCGGAGGAGAGCTTTTTCGTCGAGGGAGTGACGCCCAAGAACGTCGAAGGCCCGACACTAGAAGCCGGCGAGCTCGACCGCGCCTCGTCGTGGGCGGCATCGCTCGCCGCCAGGTTGGAGGCCAAGGAGCCTGTCGCGTCCGGTACCCGCCGGAACGGGTGAGGGAGGGAACGTGGCGATCGGCTACTTCCGCAGACGCGATATGGTCGTCCTGGAGGGCGGAGCTCAGAAAGCGCCGCTCTCACTCGGTAGGGCGCCCTACTGGCTGTCCGGTTCCCTGGGCGCCGTCGCCGCCATCGCGGCCGCCGTCACCTTCTTCGTCCCCGGGGTACTTCGCGGCACGGCGGTGATGAACGGTTCGGCCCGAGGGACCGCGCTGGTGGTGTTGTTCGTGGCCGTCCCCACGCTCCTGCTTGCCATGTTCGCCGTCACGCGCGGCTCTGCGCGCGGGGCGATCGTGTGGCTTGGCGCGGTGGGTTACATCGCCTACAACTCGGTATTGTTCCTCTTCGCCACGCCGTTCAACAACCTCTTTCTCTTCTACGTGGCGATGCTCTCGCTTTCGCTCTGGTCGCTCGTGGCCGCGCTCCGCGCGATCGACGTTCGCTCGTTCGCCATCCGGTTCTCCCCGCGATTGCCCGCCCGCGCCATCGCCGCCTACGCCGTCGCCGTCGCAGTTCTCAATGCTCTCGTCTGGCTGCGATCGGTGGTCCCAGGCATGTTGAGCAGCACGTCGCCGTCGTTCCTGGACGGGACGGGCCTGCCCACGAACCCGGTGTTCGTCCAGGACCTGGCGGTATGGCTCCCTCTCATGGGTGTCTCCGCGGTCTGGTTGTGGCGCCGCACGGCATGGGGCTACGTCATCAGCGGCCTGCTGCTCACCATGTACGTGATCGAGGGTGTGGGCGTCGCAGCCGACCAATGGTTCGGGCACGCCGCGGACCCGGCATCGTCGGTGGCCTCGGCCGCCGCCGTCCCGATGTTCGCCGCGCTGGCCGTGATCGGGCTGGTGCCGCTCTTCTTCTTCCTTCGAAACCTCGACCGCAGCGGCTTTCGCTCGGCCGGCTGATGTCGCACAACGCTGCCGGCCGGGTGCTCGATGCACCCGGCCGGCTCCGGATAGATTTCGAACCAGGCCGCGCTATCCGGCTACCGGGGCAGCATTCCGAGATACCTGTGGAGCCGTCTCCGCGCTCAGCTCCTTGATCGCTCGTGCGCGGTCGACGAGCACCGGAATCTCGGCCAGCTGGATGACCTTGTGGGTGACGCTGCCGAGCAGCAGGCCCTGGACATCCGACAGGCCGCGGGAGCCCATGACGATCAGATCGATGTTGTTGGTGGTCGCGGTTTCGACGATCGCCTTCGCAACGTGTCCGGCGGCCATGTCGCGCAGCTCGCCCTTGCCGGTGATGCCGGCGTCGCGAACGAGCTTGACCGCCTCTCCCACAAACCGCGTGGCGTCGGCCGGGCTTTCGAGCGAATATGCAACCGCTCGTCCGCGGTCGTGCTCGCTGACATGAAGGACGAGGACGTCACTGCCGAATTTCTTGGCGACCTCGATCGCAGTCGGCAGCGCCTGCTGCGAGTAGGTCGACCCATCGATGGCGACCAGGATGTGCTTGAACATTTTCATTTCACCTCAGTTCAGGATGCGATGAGTGTCCGCCAGGCCCCAGGGTCAGCAGCAGGGTCGAATGACCCGGACGGGACGGGACTGATGCTCTCCCGCTCGCGGATCTCGTCCGGTTGCACAGGTATCCCGGCTGCGGCCATCAGGATCTCGGCCATGTGGTTCCACATCAGCATGTGCGCCTCGCCTGGACAGATCCGCAGGGTGGCGCCGGGGATGACCGAAGCCAGGTAACGGCCGTGGTGCAGCGGGATCACCGTGTCCAGGTCTCCGTGCCACAGCTGCACCGGGACGCGGATGTCCTCGAGCGCGAAACCCCACGGCCGGGCCAGCGCGCGGATGTCCTGCACGTATCCCCAGGCACCTGGCCGGACCGCCTCGCGCAGCGTCTCAACGGCACTCCTGCTGACCGCCGGCATCGAGAGCCAGCGCCGGTCGGGCGCGGGCTTGTCCCGATTGGCCTGCTCGACGAAGAAGCGCGGGTAGCGGTGGACCAGCCCGCTGAGGAGGACCGCGCCGGCGTCCAGGAGCCATGGAGTTCGGGATCCGAGCCAAACGCCCGCGCGGGTCATGAAGCGCATGTCCACCAGCGCCCCTTTGCGCTGCATCGGGCCGGGACAGCCGGTCACCACGACGTCGGTCACACGGTCTGGGATCAAGGCAGCGCATGCCAGTGCGTAGATGCCGCCGCCTGAGAGGCCGGTCACGCCGAATCGCCTGATCCCGAGAATGTCCGCAAGCTCGGCGACGTCCGACGGCCAGTCGAGCAGCGGGTGGTGCGGGTGCGGATCCGACAGCCCGTACCCGGGGCGATCCGGGGTGATCACGCGGACGCCGAGGGAACGGTAGAAACCAGGCTCTGCCTCGTGCTCCAACCTGGAGCCTGGCATGCCGTGCTGGTGGAAGATCGGCACGCCTTCAGTGTCCCCAAGCTCGGTATAGGCCAGGCGCCTGCCGTCGCTGAGCCGGATCACATGAGTCGGCGGGTGCCCGCGATCATCGGGTTCGCGCGCCTCGTGCCGGGCGAAGAATGCCATCTCGCATCAAGCCTCGCGCGCCGGCCGGTATCAGGGCAGAGCACAACGACCCCGTCCAGGGGGGCCCGGTGTCCCTGGCGAGTCCGGCCGTTTGGTCCCGATGGGCGCGCGACCTAAGGCCCTGTTCGCAGCGCGAGCGGGCCCGTAGGGTGGGATTGAAGCAAGAGTTCACTGAAGTTGGAGGTGCAAGATGACAACTCGAACCCTGTCCGACGAGCTCGTTGAGCTCGACCGTCCGTTTGCGGAGTTCTTCCGCACGTTGACCAGCCCGTGGCCGTTCCGGCCGCCGCTCGCGCTGACCCCGGGCAAGCACTTCATCCCCACGGCGGACGTCTTCGCACACAACGGAGACCTGGTCGTTCGCATGGACCTGCCCGGGATGGACCCCAAGGACATCCAGGTGAAGTTCGACGCCGACGAGCTCACCGTGACCGGCGAGCGCAAGCTCGACAAGGAGGTCAAGGAGGAGGGCTACTACCGCAGGGAGACCAGCTTCGGGTCCTTCGAGCGCCACATGTCCCTCCCCAGGGGTATCAAGGAGAGCGAGATCAAGGCGGAGTACGACAACGGGGTGCTCCAGATCACCGTCCCCCGCGCGGCCGCCGCCAACGGCAAGCCGCTGGCGAAGGTCATCCCCGTCAAGACGGTCAAGGCGATCAAGGCCTGAGCTGTCGCGACGGGCACGACGAGAGGGGCCGGAATCGCTCCGGCCCCCGTGCCTTTGGTTGAGCGGAGTTGGCAAAAACACCTATCCCGCCACGCCAGCCAAGAACCTACGGCACCGGGTCGTTAGACCCTATCGAATTCGGGTCTTTAAACCATGTTGCTTGCACTGTTCCTGATCGACGGTAGCTAGAATTGGGCGGTCCATTACCGCCAAACTGGAGCGGCTCAGCCGCCGAGGGGGATTCGGTGCGCTTCACGCGCCGTGGATTGATCAGGGCGATTGGTGGACTCACGGGCGGCGCGGCCCTGGCCGCCCTTACGTCAAAGTCCGGACTCGCTGATTTCACAACCCCAACTAATGGCTTGCTTTACGAAAAGTTCTCGGGGAGCCACTTCAGGCCCAATACGGGTGGCAACACAAGTTGGGCGTATTGGGACAACGGATCGATTTACCCCGTGGCCACGGATGGGTTCGGCCCATTCGCCACCCGGCTCCAATTGCCACAGGGCTCAGTCTTGAAGGAGATCGAGTTCTCGTATCGATTGGCGGCGGGCGCAGCGATGCAGTTCCTCTTCCTCGGTTTCGATGGTCAAAACAACTTCGTGTTGCCATTAGAAATCGCAACGATCGCGACCCCAAGCGATGATCTTTTTCGGACGGTTCGATTGGTGGGAGGCCCGACAGTCATAGACAACTCGACGTGGGCTTACTCGCTCAGGTGCGTCTTTGGCTGGGCTTCACCGACGTTGCTCGGGCACCCACCTGAGCCCGTGCCGTCGCAGCTCCTCTGGGCGGCGAGGGCCGGCTTCCAGTCGCACGATGGGAGGGGCTAGAGAAGGCAGCGCTTCCGAAACGAAACCGCGCATGCTTCGCGGGCTTGACCAGCCGCTGAGACGTCAGGCTCAACCTGGAAACGTCCTGAGACGCTCTGACACAGATTGTGGCGCTGGCGCGGGGAGTCGAACCCCTGAGCCTTGGGAAACTCAGCAGGAGCCAAGCCGTCAAAAACACACAAGTAATCCCGCTGGGGCCGAGCCCCCATCGGTGTCCTGTTGGCCAGAGCCGGGAGGTCATTCGGCCCTGTGGTGCGCGGCTGCATCGGGCGATGCTTGATGTCGGAGGTGAAGCAGAGTGAAACATCCGCTTCTCTTGATCGCGGGAGGGCTGGCTCTCCTCTCAGGCGCTGCGCTGGTGGCCACTATCCCCTTCGAGCTTGCAGACCCGCAGTCTGGCTGGTTTGCTGCCCTCTTCACCGTCGGTTGGGCGGTGATTGATCTGGCTATCGCTCGGTTCTTGCTTCTGAGCACCGGAGCCGATCGCGGCCGAGTAGTCGGGCTGTCCGTGGGCGCGATTGCTGGCGCTTTCATCCTCGCTGCCTGGCTCGGACTGATGCAGCTTGAAAACGGTTTGGGCACTCCCAATTGGGGATTGCCGACGATCGAGTCAGTCCTGTTCTTTGGCGCATTCGTCGGTAACGCGCTCGTTGTCCTGTTCGTCGTACTGGAACTGGTCTTCGGTCGCAGAAGGGGACAGAAAACGTCGATATCAGGGGCATAGGCTGACGCTCCGCAGGAGCCAGGCGGCGTACGTCTAGACCGAGCGCCGGAAACGCCGGCCGCTCATGAGGGCCGGGTAGATCGCGATCCAGTGTTCGTGCTCACCGGGCGCGAGCGGTTCGACGTTGCGGGCGCGCAGCGCGGCCGAGAACGGGTCGTTACCGCTCGTCACCTCCTGCGCGATTCCCTTCAAGACGACGCTCCACCCGGTCCGTGCCTGCGCATCCCAGTCGTCCACCTCGAACGCGACCCGGGCCACGGGCGCCTGCTCCAGCTTGGTGCCGGCAGCGGTTCGAAAGACGACAACATCGCCGTCGGTCGAGTAGTTGACGGGAAAGACCTCGGTCTCGCCGGCGAGCGGAAAGGCGATGCGGCCGATGCTTTTCGAAGCCAGCAGCTGCCGGCACTGAAAGTCGGAGAGGATCTCGAGACCGCCGTCGGCTGGAGCCTGTTCACCTGTTGGCATCGGACTTCCTATGGGCACTGTACAGGGCCTCGATCACGTCCTCGAAATGCCGGGCGACGACGCGCCGCTTCTTCTTCAGCGAAGGCGTCAGCTCATCCTGCGCCTCTGTGAAGTCCCGGGGCAAGAGGGCGAAGTACTTGACCGTCTCGAAGCTGGCCAGGCCCTGGTTGACAGCATCCACGACTGCGGCGAAATGCGCGCGCACGTGGGTGTCCTCGACAAGGGTTGCGGGCTCGCCTTTGAGACCCATGTCCGCGGCGATCGCGTCCCAGTCCGGCACGATCAGGGCCACGACGTGAGGGCGCCCGTCGCCCACCACGAGCGACGACTTGACGTACCGGTCGTTCTCGATCTGAGACTCGATCGGCAGCGGCGCGACGTACTTACCGCCCGACGTCTTGATGAGGTCCTTCTTACGGTCGGTGATGGTCAGGAAGCCGTCCTTGTCGATGAAGCCCATGTCGCCCGTCTGCAGCCAGCCGTCGACGATGGTTTCGGCCGTAGCGGCCGGCTGGTTCAGGTAACCGGTCATCACGCCCGGGCCGCGCACCTCGATCTCTCCGTCCGGGGCGATCCGGATCTCGGTTCCCGGGAGCGACAGGCCCACGGTGCGATAGCGGTGCTTCTGCTCGGTGTTGGACGTGGCCCCC
>JBGPOC010000010.1:0-18061 GCA_041487825.1 Candidatus Dormibacteraceae bacterium
GCCTGCATACCAGCCCACCGGCCCGCGGAACTCCACTGTCACGCCCTCGGCCCTGACAGCAGGTAGGAGCGCGTGCCGCGCGCGCGGATTGTCGACCACGATCTCCTGGGTTCCCGCGGCGATCATCGCCCGGATGAGCTGATTGATCTCGCGGGTGGTGAGACCTTCACAATCGACACGGGCTGCGCTCGTCAATTGACCCACCAGCGGACCTCCTTCGCCTTCAGCTCGCGCGGCTGGAGGTGCGGATCGCGGAGCACGCGCCGGATCGCGATCTCCTCAGAAGCAAGCACGACCAGCTCTTCATCCTCCGCGTAAAGTAGTGGCTTGGTCGCGAACTGGTCGCGGGCGAGCCCGATGCCTTCCCTGGTCGACACCAGGTAGGCGAACGTGCCGTCAAGGTCCTTCACCGAGGCCTGCAATGCTGCCTCGAGCGATTCTCCGTTTGCGAGACGATCCGCCAGGTACACGGCGATGACCTCGGAGTCGTTGTGGGTCGCGAAATGATGGCCCTTGTTCTCGAGCAGCCTGCGCAGCTTGTGATAGTTGGTGATCGTTCCGTTGTGGACCACGGCGATGTCTGGAAAGGGCCGGGCCCAGAACGGGTGGGAGTGGGCGATGTCGACCTGGCTCTCGGTCGCCATTCGCGTGTGACCGATCCCGTGCGAGCCCTCGAAGTCGCTCACCTTGTAGATGGCGTCGACGTCCTCGGCCGAGCCGAGGTCCTTGATCACCTCCATCGACCGCCCGACCGAGAAGACACGGGCTCCGGGCACGGCCGCCTCGATCAGGTCGGCGAGCCGCCCTCCAGCATCGGAGTCGACTTCCAGGCGGACGTTGGAGCCCACGAACTTTGCGTCGCGGACTTCGACGAGCTCGCGGGCGGCGGCGACCACGGCCTCATCGGCGCCTGGCTCCATGCCGTCCTCGAGCTGGACCCTCAGCACGTATCCGTCCTCGCGCGGGGCACCGTAGAGAGCAAAGCCGACGGAGTCCGTGCCGCGCCTGTACATCTCCTGACACATGTCCACGAGCGTCTCGCCCAGGGCGCCGGACGAGCCGTTGTCCTTATAGAAGAAGCCGGCGATCCCGCACATGTCGCAATCCCCACAGGCGGCTGACGTCGATCCGCCAACTTTAGCCCCCGGCCGAGATTGTGGACAGTGCTGCCCGGCCACAATCGCGGCGCTGGCTGTGTGCATAACCTCCACACTCGACGCCGGCGCAATCAGGGCAGCGGCTTGTCGTATCCCTCGCGCAGCAGCTGGGCCTGCTGCCAGTCGCGGTCCACCGCCGGCCAGAACCGGTCTGGGCTTTCAGTCGCCCAGATCTGGCTGCGGATCAGGAAGTTGTCGGGGTCCAGCGCCAGCGCTCGTCGCCATCGCTCGAGAGCTCGATCGGTTTCGCCCGCCGCGAACAGGCCGGCACCTTCGGCGAAAACCTCCAGCGCCTCCGATCGAATCCGCCGTGAGCGATCGACCCGGTGTGGCCGGCGGCCCGCAAGGTGAAGGTCGAGGTTCTTCCGTATGCGCGGGTCGGCGACATCGAACTGATCGGACGCGCTGCCGTGGATGTAGCGCACCACTCCATCCCGGTCGAGGAACACGCCGGATGGCGTGATCTGGAAGCCGAAGCGCGCGGCCACATGGCTGGCGCGATCGATGAGAACGGGGAATCGGGCTCCCGACGCTTCCACGATCGGCCTGACCCTGCTGTCGCCCCCGACGTCCTGCGCCACCCCGACCATGCGGAAGACGCCTGGTGTCGCCTCCCACAGCCGCTGCCACCCGGGCAGCTGATCACGACAAGTTCACCAGGACGAGAAGAGGAACAGCACCGTCGGCAGCCCGATGAGGTCCGCCTGCGTCCAGTCAAGCCCGCCCAGGTCGGGGAGGACGAAATCAGGCATCGGATGGCCGACCCGGACGAGGGACCTCATTTCTGCGGCGAGCGCGTCTTCCTGCCGGCGCCGGCGACCGGGGCGCGCCGTTGCTTCGATTTCCTTGCGCCCAGCTTGCCTTCAGAGACCAGCGTGCCGAGCACGTCCATCACGGCCCGGCAGGCCAAGAGCGCGGTCATGTCGCTGACGTCGTATGGCGGCGCCACCTCGACGACCTCCATCCCGCAGAGTCCTTCCTTCGCCACCAGGCGAAGGAGCTTGAGCGCCTCCCGGGGGAGCAGACCACCGGGCTCCGGGGACCCTGTTCCCGGCACGAACCCGGCGTCGACGCTGTCGATGTCGAACGAAAGGTAGACGGCGCTGGCCCCTTTCCAGGCCACCTCCAACGCGGCCTCTGCCGCCTTCTCAACGCCGACCTGCTCAATATCGGAGATCGTCAAAACCGTCGTGTTGCGGTCCCGGGCGACCTTCACCCCAGGACGGCTCCCGTACCATCCCCCGATTCCCATCTGCACCAGGTTCGCGGGCGGCGCGTTGGCGATGTTCGTGGCGTGGAACCATGGCGTGGTGTGCATGCGCTCGTCCATGTCCCGCTCCTGGATGTCAATGTGGCGATCCAGGTGGATGATCCCGACTTTGCCGTCGATATGCGGCGCGATGGCCCGAACGTCCGGATAGCCGATCGAATGGTCGCCCCCGAGCACCACCGGGAACGCGCCCTGGCCGACGATGAACGATACGGCCCGATCGATCTGGTCGAAGGATTTCTCGATGTTGGACGGGATCACGAAGATATCGCCGGCATCGACAAGGTCGAGCTCCTCCTGAAGGTCGACCGCCATGTCGACCGAGTAGGAGTCGTAGAGGGCGGAGATGCGCCGGATCGCCTGTGGGCCGAACCGGGTGCCCGGCCGGTAAGTGGTGCCCATGTCGAATGGCGCTCCGACCACCGCCACCTCATGACGCCCGACCTGGTGGATGTCCTCGACAAACGGGGCCTTGAGGAACGTGTTGATGCCAGCAAAGGCCGGCTGGTGGCCACGGGAGAAAGTCGAGATGGTGCGGTCCTTGACGGAGGGGGCCGCCTCGAGTCCGAAGTCGAGTGAGCGCTTGATCTCCTCGCGCTGCTTGTGGTCGGGGATATCCGCAAGGCGGCGCAGGTTGCGCATCGCTCGCCAACCGTTCGAGGACGACATCGCCATGCTCCTTGGCCCGGTAATCGCCGCCGGCCGGGCTGCTTGGACTTGTCCGTACGAGCATATAAGCTATGCCAGTGCCGTCTGGCGGTCAAGACCCGATTCTTGCCGGAGTGACCAAGGTCGATAGAACCAGCTTCGTCCCGATGTATTACCAGCTGCAGGAGGTGATGAAGGAGCACATCGAGTCTGGAGCCTGGCTCCCCGGCGGCCTGCTCCCCTCAGAGCCCGAACTTGCGCGTGCCTTCGGAGTCAGCCGCGCAGTCGTTCGTCAAGCCCTCGCGATCCTCGAGGATGACCACCAGATCCACCGCATCCAGGGCAGAGGCACCTTCGTGGCGCATCCCAAGATGGTGCACCGCGCCGGCGGTCTGGCGCGTCTCCTGGAGTCGCGTCGCAGCCCTGACGTGTCCATCCAGGTGCTGGACAAACGGGTGGCCGCCGGCGGCCGCCGCATCCAGGCCGCGCTGCAATCGACCGACCGCGAGCCACTGCTCCGCCTGGCCACCTTGCTCTCGCTCGCGGGGGTGCCGCTCGGCATAACGTATTCATTCTTCCGGCGAGACGAGGTGGGATGGCTGGACGATGCGGCCCAGGTCGGCAGGAACTTGCCGCCGGACCTGATCCTCGCTGAGCACGGGGTGCGGCTCGGCAATGCTCGAGTCTCAATCGAGGCGAGCCAGTGCGGGCAGTTCGAGGCGGACCGGTTTAAGATTCCGCACCGCTCAGCGGTCTTCCTTGTCCTCTCGACCGAGTTTCGTCACCAGGAGACCGAGCCCAAGCCGTTCGAGGTGGCCCGTGTCGAGTACCGCGGCGACCTCATGCAGTTCCAGCTGGACCTGTCGCCTTCAGCGGAGGCAAGCCTTTCCCTGACCTGGGAGTTGAGCCGCGAAGCTCTCGAGCCACTTGTCAGTACAAGGCAACAAGCGCTCTTGACGGTACCGACCGCCGGGTGTTAAATCCAGCCGGAGGTAGGGTGGCGACAACATCTAAAGACGCAGTCCTGGCTGAGGATCGGTCTGAGTTCGACGCAAAGCGCGAGGAACTGAAGGCAGCAGGCATTCGCTACTGCCTTTCCGCGTACACCGACGTCCATGGCGTCGGCAAGGCCAAATGTGTCCCCATCGAGCATTTCAGCGGCATGATGCGGGGCTCGGAGCTCTTCACAGGCGCTGCTCTCGACGGTCTCGGCCAGGAGCCGAACGACGACGAGCTCTCGGTCCGGCCAGATCTGAGCCGGATCGTAGAGCTCCCCTGGATGCGCGGATATGCGTGGGCGCCCGGGCATTTGTACTACCACCAGGAGCCCTGGCCGATGTGCAGCCGGGTCGTATTGCAGCGGGCGGTCGACCGGGCCGCCGCCCTCGGCTATGTATTCAACCTGGGCATCGAGACTGAGTTCTACCTGGTCCGAAACCAGGACGGCGCGATCGTTCCCGCCAACCCGCGGGACGTCCTCGCCAAGGCTGCTTACGACATCACCGACCTCCTCGCCAACATGCCCTTCATGGATGAGGTGATCGGCTACATGAACGAGCTTGGGTGGGACGTGCACTCATTCGATCATGAGGACTCGAACTCGCAGTTCGAGTTCGACTTCTCCTACACCGACGTGATGTCGATGGCCGACCGCCAAACCCTCTGGCGGATGATGATGAAGGAGATCGCCCGCCGCCATGGCTTCGAGCTCACCCTGATGCCGAAGCCGTACGCCAACCGGACCGGGACGGGCGCGCATTTCAACATGTCGTTGGCGGACGTCGGCACCGGGGAAAACATGTTTGCCGACCCGCACGACGCTCGCGGTTGCGGCGTCTCCAAGCTCACCTACCAGTTCATCGCGGGCGTCCTCGCGCATGCTCCGGCACTGACCGCGGTGGCGGCGCCGACCGTGAACTCGTACAAGCGCCTGGTCAAGTCCGGATCCATGACAGGGTTCACCTGGGCGCCGATATTTCGCTCGTATGGCGGCAACAATCGGACCCATATGCTCCGGATTCCTCGGACGAGCCCCCGGCTCGAGAGCCGCGCCGTGGATGCGACATGCAACCCATACCTGGCCGCCGCCGCGTACCTGCAGGCCGGGCTGGACGGCATCGAGAACGAGCTCGACCCGGGCGAGCCCCGGCGCGAGAACATGTACCTGCTGTCGGACGCCGAGCTGGCTCAGCGCGGCGTCAAGACGCTCCCTCGCACGCTGCTCGAGGCGGTGGAGGCCTTCGATGCCGATCCGCTGATGGAGCGGGCGTTCGGACCCGAGTTGAAGAACGCCTACGTCGAGCTGAAATCGCGGGAGTGGTGGGATTACCACAACAGCATCTCCTCGTGGGAGATAGATCGGTACCTGACGTTTTTCTGATGTTCTCAAAGAAGGCCAAGGCGGATGAGCTCGCGATCTTCTTCGCCACCGACGTACATGGCTCGAACATCTGCTTCAAGAAGTTCATTAACGCCGCCAAGTTCTACGACGTCAAGATCCTGATCTTAGGTGGCGATGTCACCGGAAAGATGGTGGTGCCGATCGCCAAGCAGACCGACGGTAGCCACCTGACCTCGTTCGCGGGCAAGGAGGTGCGGCTCGAGAGCCCGGAATCGGTCGCGGATTTCGAGCGACGCATCTCCGACATGGGCTTCTATCCCAGCTCGATGAGCGAGGAGGAGTTCCGCGACCTCAAGGCCAGCTCGGAGCGACAGGAGGAGCTCTTCCACACGCTGATCCGCAAACGGTTGGAGGAGTGGGTGGAGTTCGCGCATGCACGCCTGGCGGACAACGGGGTCCGGTGCTTTGCCGCCCCAGGCAACGACGATGGTTTCTTCGTCGACGAGATCATCCAGTCCTCGGGTGTCATCGAGCTGCTCGAGATGCGGGTGGTTCAGCTGGACGGTCTCGAGATGCTTTCAACCGGCTGGTCCAACCAGACCCCGTGGCACACGGAGCGGGAGTGCACCGAGGAGCAGTTGAAGGAGCGGCTGATGACCATGGTCGGGCAGATGAAGTCGCCCGAGCGCGGGATATTCAACATCCACGTCCCGCCCCACAAGACGAACCTCGATCAATGCCCGCAGCTGGACGACCAGCTGCGGCCGGTGAGCGCCGGCGGCAACCCGGTCATGACCTCGGCCGGGAGCACCGCGGTCAGGGAGCTCATCGAGACGTACCAGCCGGTGCTCGGCCTTCATGGCCACATCCACGAGGGACGGGGTAAGACGCGCATCGGCAGGACGCTCTGCGTCAATCCCGGGTCCAACTACAGCGAGGGGGTGCTCGACGGTTCTCTGATCCGGATCAGCGGCGGCGAAGTTCGTGACGTACAGCTCACACAGGGCTGACGGCGGCCAGAACAAGGAGGGAAGCGGAGATGGCGACCACGGGGAGCGAGAGGGTATTCCTACGTAAAGCCTCGGGACTGATCAAGACCGCATCGGTCACTGACGTCTTCATCTACGACATCGGGCTCGTCAGCATCGGCCTGGGTCTTGGCTTCATCCTGTATTTCGGCCCTGCCGTCTATCCGGGGGGCAACCTCTTCATCGCCACCATCCTGGCGGGCATCGCCATGCTGTGCGTTGGCCTCGGGATGATCACCTGGACAGTCACCATCCCTCGGTCGGGTGGGATCTACTGCTTCGGCACCCGAAGCATGTGGCCGCCGTTCGCGTACACGCTGAGCTTCGTCGAAGCCTCGGCGTGGATCTTCTATGGCGGCTTCGGCGCGTACTACCTGACCCAACTCGGGTTGGCGCCGGCGATCACCACGCTGGGCATAATCTCCGGCAACTCCGGCCTGGAGAGCTTCGGCGCCACGCTCGCCGGGCCGTGGGGCACCTTCCTGGTCGGCGGCGCGGCGCTGTTGATCGGCGCGCTGATCCTGATCACTGGAATGCGTCGATTCTTCCTCACGCAGAAGATCGTCTTCGTGATCGCGGTGCTGGGGACGCTCGTCTTTTTGGGCACCCTTCTTCTGACCACGCACGAAGACTTTGTTCGCAACTTCAACACGCTGATGGCAAGCCGTCTGAACGTCGGCTCCGACGCCTACAACGGCGTGATCGCGGCTGCCACCAAGGCGGGCTGGACCAATCCGAGCTTCGACATGGGCCAGACCGTCCTGCTCGCGAACTGGGCTTTCCTGCCCTTGATCGGCGCCGCTTTCTCGATCTCGATCGGCGGTGAGATCAAGCAGGTCACCAGGGGCCAGACCCTGGGGATCCTGGGCGCCATCGTCTGGTCGGTGCTCGTGTGGATCGCGGCCTATGTGCTCGTGTACCGGAGTATCGGCTCGGACTTTCTGGGCGCCGTCACCTACTCCAGCGTCAACGCAGTCACCGATGCCGCCACGCCGGTGGCCGCCTATCCAACCCTTCTCGTCGCCCTCGGCTCCAACTCCGTCGTCCTCACCGTTCTCATCGCGCTCGGCTTCGTGGCCTGGATCTGGTTGTGGGTCCCCACGCAGATCCTGTACGCGACCCGCGCGGTCATGGCCTGGTCGCTCGACCGCGTCTTCCCCGACATGTTCGGGCAGGTCAGCGAGCGCACTCACACGCCGATCCCGGCGATCGTCCTTTCGATGCTTGCCGGCCTCGTCTTCCTGGCCTTCCTGTCGTTCACGACCTTCTTCCAGTCGGTGATCTTCATCGAGGTGGCGGTGGTCGCGTGGGGCCTGGTCCTGCTGGCCGGGGTCTTCTTCCCTTACCGCCGGCCCGCGATGTACGAGAAGAGCCCCATTTCCAACATCAAGATCCTCGGCCTGCCCGTCATGAGCGTCGCCTGCGGGCTGGGAGCCATAGCCGCGTTCGCCTTCTTCGTCGACTTGTTCCAGGACAGCTTTGCGGCGGGCCATTCGTTTAACAGCATGGCTACGTTGATCGGGTGGTTCGTCGGAGGGTTCGTGATCTTCTGGATCATGAAGCTCCTCCGCCGGCGTCAGGGCGTCAACGTCGATTTGGCGTTCAAGGAAATCCCGGTCGAATGAGCTTTCCAATCGGGGAGATTGCGCGTGGGCTACAACGCCCCGATGCGTGCTGATGGCCTCGGGCGCTGCGCAAGCGACGAGACGGGACAGTGCCAACGCTGAGGCAGTACGTCGCCTGGCTGGCGCGGAGCCGGTGCTTGTGGACGTGCTGCCTCTGTCTGAGGCCCTCCCCAACTTTGATCAAGGCACGGTGCTCACGTCCGGAGCGCCGCTCGCGTGGGACCAATACGTCGGTGGACAGCGCAACGGGATCTTGGGCGGCGCCGTGTTCGAAGGGCTTGCTGACGACGCGCAGGATGCGGCAGCCAAGCTCGCCGCCGGCGAAATCCGGATTCGGTCTTGTGGGGAATATCGATGCGTGGGTTCGCTCGCCGGCATCTACACAGGATCGATGCCTGTGCTCGTCGTGGAGAATCGCACCGGATCGAACCGCGCCTACTGCAATCTGTTCGAGGGCGTCTCCCGCTACCGCCTGAACTACGGCGTCTACAACGAGGAAGTCGGCCGCAACCTGAGATTCCTACACGAAGTCATCGGGCCCACCCTGGGAGAGGCCGTGCGGCTCGCCGGCGGGGTTCCCCTGCTGCCGATCATGAAGCGAGCGTTGCACATGGGCGACGAGCTTCACAGTCGGAATGCTGCCGCGACGCTCCTGTTCACACGCGAGCTCTTCGAACCGCTCATGCAGCTGCAATCCCGAATGCCCGGGAACGTCAAGCAGACCCTCGACTACATGCGCTCGAGCGATTACTTCTTCCTCCGCCTCTCGATGGCCGCCTCCCGCTCAGCTGCTGACGCCGCTCACGGCGTCGAGGGCTCCAGCATGGTTACGGGCATGGTCTTCAACTGCCGGGACTTCGCGATTAGGGTTAGCGGCCTGGGAGACCGCTGGTTCCGTGGCCCGCTGCCCACGATGTTCGGAGCCAAGCTCTTTGAGGGCTTCACCGAAGCGGACGTCGAATTCATGGGCGGGGAGAGCACCTTCAACGAGACGGCCGGCCTGGGAGGCTTCGCCCAGGCCGCCGCCTTTCCGCTGCAGGAGTATCAAGGTGGTTCGGCCGAGCGGATGGTGGAGGCCAATCTCGCGATGTACGACATCACGATCGCTGAGCATCCCGAGCTCAAGATCCCGTACCTCGGCTTCCGTGGCGTCCCCTGCGGAATCGACATCTTCAGGGTGCTCGAGACCGGCACCACACCGATCATGGATATCGGCGTTGCCGGGAAGAGCGGGGGTCAGATCGGCGCCGGCAGCTTCCGAGCTCCGCTGGAGTGCTTTCAGCTTGCCGTGGCCGTTTATGCTGAAACCTACGGCTGATGCCTGTCGAGAACCTTTACTACGTCGACCGTGCACTCGAGCTCGTCGATGCGGCCCGAGACCGCGGCATCACGCTGCGAATTCTCGGCTCGCTTGCGTATCGCCTGCACTGCCCCGCGAACATCAGGTTCTTCGAGGCTATGAAGCGCGACCTCACCGACATCGACTTCGCGACGCGGGGAGACCAGCGCAAGGAAGTGCGCGACTACCTGGGCGGCCTTGGCTACGTGATCGATAAGGACATCCTGATCACGACGGAGGGTAAGCGGTACGCATTCACCGATCCCACGACGGGCATGAACGTGGACGTCTTCTTTGACGAGCTCTTTTTCTGCCACCCGATCCCGCTTCGCAACCGGCTGGATCTGGACTATCCGACCATCACGCCTACGGATCTTCTCCTGGAGAAGATGCAGATAGTCGAGATCAATCCCAAGGACATCAAAGATTCGCTGGTGCTTCTGCTGGAGCATGCGGTGCTGCCGAATGGCTCCGATGCCATCGACCCGGGTTATATCGCACGGCTATTGTCGGCGGACTGGGGTTTCTACTACACGTTCATGACCAACCTGAGACGCCTGGAAGGCGAGATGGAGAAGTTGGGCTTCGGGGCCGAGGAGTCAGGCACCGTTGGTGGCCGGATCTCGGAGCTGTCGCAAGCCATCGAGCAGGCTCCGAAACCCACGGCCTGGAAGCTAAGGGCCAAGATCGGAACCCGGATCAAGTGGTATCAGGAAGTCGCCGAGAAGGCCCAGACGTTTTAAGCGGCGAGTTGGCGAGCGAGCTTCTCGCCGCGCGTCTGATCGCGACTCTGGGCACCTTCGCCCGGGACGGCGCCATTCACCTGGTGCCCATGTGGTTCCTCTGGGACGGTAGCCATGTCTTGATTCCGACCAGTCATTCGGCTCAGAAGGTGCGCAACCTCGAGCGAGACCCGAGAGCGAGCGTGATGATCGACGATTCGCGCAGCGGTCTCGACCTGCGCGGCATCACCATCATCGGCGAGGCTTCCATCGTTCGCGCTCCCACATCCTTTGGGTTGAACCGGACGATCCATCTCAAGTACATCACTGCAGGCGAGCGCGACATGGAGGTCGTGGACGCGTATCTGGGTACGGATGACGTGACCCTCCGGATCCGGCCCCACAGAGCGTTCAACTGGGACCTGCGCAACACTCCAGCAGGGCGGGCGCTGCTGGGGACCACCAGCCGTGGCTAGGTTCGCTAGCCCACGAAATCGGCCCCGGGAAGTCGGCGACTCTTTGCGGGCCGATGGGGTGACGGTGCTCGGCCACATGCACGACCTTGTGCCGTCTCGTGCCTAAGAACGAAGGGCCCAATCCGAGTGCGTCCCGACTATAGGGAGCTGGACGTCGCTACCGGCAACACTCCTCCATCGACAGCCGCGGCGAATCCGGCTCGCCACGTAACCCAGATTCCATTAGCCTTGTGCGTGCCAAGGACCCAAATGGCGGGCCAGTTTGCAAGTCGGCAGCAGTTCGACGTTAAGGTTTGCCAACAATGATTGTGCAGCAAGGGTTGATGACCGCAAGCACGGCGGTCGCTCGGATAGACTCAGGAGACACGGGGTTCGTGCTCGTCAGCGCGGCCCTGGTGATGATCATGACGCCCGGGCTCGCGTTCTTCTATGGCGGTCTGGTACGCCGGAAGAACTTCCTCGCAATCATGATGCAGAGCTTCATCTCGATGGGCGTCGTGACGACCATATGGGTACTCGTCGGCTATTCCCTCGCGTTCTCCGGCGACATCGGCGGCATCATCGGAAATCTGAATTGGATTGCACTTCGTGGTGTCGGCGAGGCGCCTGGGCCTTGGGCCCCCACCATTCCAGCCGCGGCCCACTTCGTGTTTCAGGAGATGTTTGCAATCATCACTCCGGCGCTGATAACCGGGGCGTTCGCCGATCGCGTGCACTTCAAGAGCTACTTGAAGTTCCTCGTGTTCTGGAGCCTCCTGGTCTACGTACCTCTGGTGCATTGGATCTGGGGTGGCGGCTTCCTGGCCCGCTGGGGAGTGCTCGACTTCGCCGGCGGCATGGTTGTGCACATGAGTGCCGGATTCGCCGCGCTGGCTTCCGTCTGGATCGTCGGCGCGCGGAAGTTTGCCCCCGGCGAGCAGGCCAAGGCACACAACGTCGCCTACGTTGCCCTCGGCACTGCACTTCTGTGGTTTGGTTGGTTCGGCTTCAACGCCGGCTCGGCGCTTTCCGCAAACGGCGTGGCGGCCCAGGCGTTCTTGAACACCGACATCGCAGGCTCGATCGCGATGTGCACCTGGCTCGGGATCTCCTGGTGGCGGCAGGGCAAGCCCAGTCTCGTCGGGGCTTTCACCGGCGCCGTTGCAGGGCTGGCGTGCATCACACCATGCGCCGGCTACGTGCCCACCTGGTCCGCTTTCCTGATAGGTCTCGCAGCAGGTTCCATTTGCTATCTGGCCGTGAACTTCCGCGAGTGGCGCCGCTGGGACGACGCCCTCGATGTATGGGCGGCCCATGGAGTCGGCGGCCTCACCGGAGTCATCCTGCTCGGGGTGTTTGCCTCCATCGCGGTGAATAGCGCGGGTGCGAACGGCCTTGCGTTTGGAGACGCTTCATTCTTCGGTAAGCAGGCGGCAGCTGCCGTCCTCGTCGCGTGTTATTCGCTCGGCATGACCTGGTTGATTCTGAAGGCTCTGAATCGCTTCGAGCCCGTGCGCGTTCCCGACGACCTCGAGCAGATGGGCCTCGACACGGAGATGGGAGAGCAGTACGTACTGGGGTGACTCCAGCGTTCGGTCCGTCGGCCGCTTCAGGGTTCTAGAATCCCGCCTTTGCCGACTGTTCGTACAGCAACGCCGGTGGGAAACCGTGCTAATTGGCGTCACTCGGCGGCACTCAGCGAATTCAGAGCGCCATTTCTGAACGGGTAACAGCGATCTGTTAACCGCAAGGTTCAGGGTTCGAATCCATGCTCCGGAGACAAAAACTGATCTCCTGGAATTCGCGGTGAGGAAGAGAGGCTCCTCACCCAGGTTGGCAATGCCGCGAGGAAGCGCGGATGGTACTCGAAGCCCGAGCAGATACAGGTTGGCGACCGGAAGGCCTAGGGTCGTATTCGTGGCCTTCTGAAGCAGAACTCGCCGAGGCTGGTGTTGGAGCCGCAATTAGCGGATGCGAATCGTGGCCTGTGGAAGCAAGAATGGCTTTCACCTTAAGCGAGACGCGCTCTTGCGGCTTAAGCTCGACGTGGCGAGATCCCCGAACCGGCTCAGGGTCGTGCGAGTGGCGCCAGTGCTTGACAAGCCCAACCAGCAGTGACTAGGCTGCCATCAGACATCGGACAAGTTGCCGGGACAGAGGATGATGGACGGTGGGGACTCTCCCGGGGTTGGCTGCACGAAGTTCAGGACAAGCTGCATCGCTGCCTATTTCGCTAGTGACGCCGCGCTCGTCGGCGGGGAGCCGGCGACGCCGACCGGGGAAGCTTCTGATATGAAATCGATCGAACGGGCTCCGCTGCGCAGCCGGCGCTGCCTTCGACTCCCGATCGCCTCGATGCCCGATGGGTCGACGCTGGCCATCACCGTCAACGTGATCACAGGCTCCGCCCGGAGGCCCCGGCTGGTCGCGGTGGCCGGCCACCACGGCGACGAGCAGGAAGGTCCGGCGGCACTCATCACACTCTGGCAGCGACTTCGGCCCGAGGCACTTCGCGGCTCTCTGGTCATGGTGCCGGTTCTCAATCCGCCGGCCTTTCAGGCCGTTCGGCGCACGAATTACGAAGATCAGCTGGACATGAACCGCATCTTCCCTGGAAGGGCGGAAGGAACGATCACGGAGCGGCTGGCACACGCCTTCTTCCACCAGGTGTCCTCGGGCGCTGACATGATCCTGTCGATGCATGGGTGGTCCGCCGGATACGTGGTCGAGCCGTATGTGGAGTACCCACGATCGGCAGTGGTGTCCGAGAGGAGTCGCCGAGCCGCATCGGCCTTCGGTCTCGATTACGTAAATCCACTCGATGCGGGGCCGGGCCGCCTGCTGACTGAGGCTTCCAACGTGGGTGTTCCGATCATCGAGGTTGAAATCGGTGGCCAGGCGACGAGTCTGCCCGATCGCCGAGCCCTCTACGAAGCGGGCACGATGAACCTGTTGCGCCATCTCGGCATCGTTGTCGGACGAGCCCGTCGCCCCGCTCCCGTTCAGACGGTCGATCGGGCCGAGGTCTTTGCCCCGACCGGCGGCATGCTCAGGACCGAGCTGGCCGTGGGCTCACGCGTTCGTAGAGGGCAGATGTTGGCGACCATCTTCGACCTCAACCTGAAGCCGATCGCCGCCGTATCTTCGCCGGCGGCCGGGGTCCTGGGGGTTGCGCGGCTCGCGGCCAGCGTGATGCCGGGGCAGCTCGTGGCCACGATCTTCACCAAGGTGGAGGCCCTAGAAATCGGTGGATGAAATGGCGGTCGAGCAACGTGATTTTGCGCTTCCGGAGGACGAAGCCCGGCGACGCTGGTCAGCCATCCAGAAGGGCATGTCGCGGGCCGGCCTGGAGGCGATTCTGCTCACCTCCGAACACAACGTCGAGTACGTGACCGGTCTCAGGACGCCAGCCTGGTTGATCAAGGCCAGACCGATGTGCGTCGTGGTGCCGGTTCAAGGCGAGCCAGTCCCGGTGCTGCCCGCGAGCACGGCGGCCGACCTGCAGGCATCAGGGTTGTTCAAGCGGCTGCGCGTCTACAGGGGCCTTGAGTCTGAAGCCGTGACGGAGCTTATCGCGCACCTTCGGGACGACGGGCTGGCCCAGGCGAGCATTGGAATCGAGTCCGGGCAAGAACAGCGGCTCGGACTTCCGCTCGCCGAATTTCAGCGCCTTGGTGAAGCGTTCCCACGGGCTCGCCTGGCCGACGCGGCTGAGGTCATATGGTCGGCTCGCATGGTCAAATCGGAGCTGGAGATCGGACGGCTCGCGCATGCCGGCCGGATCACCGGCGAG
The DNA here is from genome assembly GCA_041487825.1 of Candidatus Dormibacteraceae bacterium. Taxonomy (GTDB): domain Bacteria; phylum Chloroflexota; class Dormibacteria; order Dormibacterales; family Dormibacteraceae; genus Palsa-872. The sequence goes on from JBGPOC010000010.1 coordinate 14,379, forward strand.
GTATACGACGCGTTGCTGGCGGTGGTCGACGAGAAGTGGACCGAACGTCGCGTGTTCGCGGAGTTCGCCACCGGTTGCATCGATCGTGGTGCCGACGGCGTGGGCTATGTGACGATGACAGCTGGACCGCACCACTATGCGATTTCGTCGAGCCGTGCCCGCGAACGATTCTTCGAGCCCGGAGAGCTCTTTTGGATGGATGGGGGTTGCGTGTACGGTTCCTATTTCTCCGACTACACGCGGTGTGGTGCCGTCGGCAACGCTTCGCCGGCACAGAACGAGACCTACCGGCGGCTGTACGAGGTTTTCCGCGAAACCCTCTCAGTCGTGCGAGCAGGCCTCCGGGCGGCTGCGGTCCTCGAGGCCGCGACACGCGCCGCGGCCAAGGCGGGTGTCGATCTCGTGATCCCGACGAGGGTTGGACATGGCGTCGGCCTCGATGTCACCGAACCGCCGTCCCTCGCCTCTCGGGAGACGGCCGATCTCCAGGCGGGCATGACGCTGGCGGTGGAAGTCGGAGTGATGACCGACCAGGGTTGGTTTCATCTCGAGGACAACGTGGTCGTACGCGAAGGAGGATGCGAGTTCCTTTCGTTCCGGCCCGCGAGCGAGCTGCCGGTGTTGACCGGCGGACCGGAGCCGAGACGGATCGATGGCTAGAGCCACTCGCGCCTGGATCGCCCGCTGCAGCCGGTGCGGAAAAGACCCCGACGGACGGTTCTTTGAACGATGCGTCAATTGCGGCGGTGTCAATGAGGTGGAATTCGATCTCGGACCGGTCCGAAAGGCCGGCCGGGATTGGTTGCGCGGCCGGCCCCACTCGATCTGGGGCTATGCCGACCTTCTCCCGCAGCCAACCCAGTCGGACCCGGTCACGTTGGGCGAGGGAGATACGCCTCTCCTTCTCAGCGGCGCGTACCAGCGCCTCCATGACAGGCGGGTCTACTGGAAGAACGAGGCGGCCAATCCAACCTGGTCGCACAAGGACCGGTTTCAATCCGTCGCGGCCACGATGGCCCGAGATCTCGGTTATCGGGGTCTCGCGGGAAGCTCGACCGGCAATCACGGGATATCTGCAGCCGCGTACGCGGCTGCGTCAGGCCTGCGCTCGCTGATCTTCTACCCCCCGGAGATGTCGAGCGCATTTCTTCATCTCACCGGGCTTTACGGGGGTCAAGCCGCCGTTGCCGGATGGGCGACCCGACCCCTTCTTCTCGACCGTGTCCTCGAGCGCCCTGGATGGTGCCCGGTCGACGATCGCAATCCTTTCGGTCCCGAGGGCTACAAGACGATCGCGTTCGAGCTGGTGAGAGACCTGGGCGGCGCACCCGACCTCTGCTTCGTCCCTGTCGGCTCAGGTCGATTGATCGTGGGCGTATGGAAAGGGTTCGTGGAATTGAAGGAGACCGGACTGATCGACTCGGCGCCCCGAATGATTGCTTGCCAGGCCTCCGGAGTCGGTGTTGTCGAACGCGCCATGGACGGCGGGAAGGACGAGATCGCATTTGATCCCGACGTCCAGACGCTGGCTCTGTCCACCAGGGAGTCGACGGCCGACCGAAGGGTGCTCAAGCTGTTGCGCGAGTCGGGCGGAACCGCGGTGTCCGTCCCCGAAGGGGCCATCGAGGAGGGCGTTCGCGCGTACGCGGCTGAGGGCCATGCGGGCGAGCCCGCGTCGCTGCTGTCCAGGTTGGCGTTCGATCTTCTCAAGGAGGAGGGTAAGGTGCCCCGCAGCGCAGTCTCCGTGTGCCTGATGACATCGTCGCTCGTCAAGACGCCAGAGCTCCTGGCGGAGTTGAGTCAGCACCGGCCGTGGCGCTTCGGCCGCGACCTCTCAGAGCTGGACAAGCTGTTGGATAACCAAGGTGGGGAACTGGCATGAACTTGGCAGGAAAACGATGCCTGGTGAGCGGCTGTTCCTCGGGAATCGGCCGGGCGCTGGCGCTTGCCCTTGCCGATGCCGGCGCGATGGTGATCGCCACTGCGCGTAATCCCGAAGCGATCAAAGACCTTCGGAGTGCGCGCATCCATACGGCCGCCCTTGATGTCACCGACCCATCGAGCGTGGCCGCCGCGGTGGCGCTTGCCGAGCCCGTCGACGTGCTCGTCAACAACGCCGGCTACGGGCTGATCGGTGCCGTGGAAGAGGTCGCGGACGACGAGCTCCTCGACCAGTACCAGACGAATTTCTTCGGACCGTGGCGCCTTTGCCGCGCCGTGCTGCCCGGCATGCGATCGCGCGGGGCGGGGGTCATCGTCAACATCTCGTCGGTTGGCGGCCAGGCGCCCTTCCCGGGACTGGGTGCCTACCGAACGTCCAAATTCGCCATGGAAGGCCTGAGCTGGACACTTCATTTCGAGGTGACGCACTTCGGCATTCGGGTTCTGGACGTGCAGCCAGGCCTGGTGGCGTCCGATTTCGACTCGCGGTCGTCGAAGACGGCGCGAGGCGCGCGGGTCGACGGTGTGTACCAGCAAATGAGGAACATCGCCGATACGGCCTACCCGCGCATGTCGCCTGAAGCGATGAGCCCGACCTTCGTCGCGCGCGAGATCGTTGCCGAAGTTGAAAAGGACGATGGCCCGCTACGGCTGCGAATCGGGGCGGATGCTAAGCGGGTGCTGGCCGCCGCGCAAGCCGGTGACGAGGCCTACGAGCGGTTCATGGTCGATGAGCTGGGCTTCAGCTGGCATCCGAGGTGACGGGAACCGCCCGACCCTCGGTTCAGCCCCGAGTGGAAGCTCAACCCAATCGCGGCCAGCGCTCTCCGATCAGGCTCTCTCGTGTCTCAGTGACGCGGCAGGTGGTCGACGTACTGTACGAGGACCTCCGCAGCGGGCGATACCAACCTGGCGACAGGCTACCGAGTGAGCAGCAGCTGGCGCAGAGTCTTGGCGTCGGGCGATCTGCGGTCCGGGAGGCGGTCCGGGAGCTGCTAGCGTTGAATGTTCTCGAGATTCGGCCCGGCACAGGCACGTTCGTCCTGGCCATGCGTGCCGATCTTCTGTTGCGACCGGATACCTTCCACCAGGCCCTGGAGCGAAACGTTGCGTTGGAGCTCCTTGAGGTGCGGATGATCGTAGAACCGGCGGCCGCCGCGCTGGCGGCGGCGCGAGCGACTGAGAGCGACATTCGCCGGCTCAACCGCGATGTGGAGCGGTTGCGGGAGGCCCTGGACTCTGCCCAGGTGACGAAACCGCCAGAAGACCTCGGCTTTCATCTCGATCTCGTCCGCGCCGCTCACAACACTGCGCTCCACCGGATATCGACGGCGATCATCGCCTTCTACGAGCACGACGAGGCCGCACCAACCATGCGCGACTACAACGAACATCGAGCCGTCTTGAGGGCGATCGAGGCTCATGACCAGAGGGCCGCACGGCGGGCGATGGAGGCCCATCTCCAAGTGGAGATCGAAGCGCGGACAACCGCCCAGAAACGGGGATCTCGTAAGCGCTGATACGGCACTGGCACGGGGGGCCATTGACGAGCGGCTGAACGTCAGCTAGGATCGGCTCTTCAGACGTCTGATGGCTGATGCCTCGGGTCCAGCTCGTTCGGGAGGGGTAGCGAATGGAAACCACCAAGGGGACACCGCCTAAGTTCTTCGCCCGCCAGGCGACAGGTCTCGTTCGTGAGGCCGGATGGCTCGATATGGTCCTCTTCAACTCGGTCGGGAACA
>JBGPOC010000011.1:0-16846 GCA_041487825.1 Candidatus Dormibacteraceae bacterium
GGTGGAGCTGCGCTGGACACGTGATCCGCAGAGCACGATCCGCCCCCAGCTGGTGCGCGCGGCACTTGACGACCTTGGTACGCCGGAGGCCCTCGGCCGCAGCCCCCTCGCCCTTCTGCCGGGAGTCTCGCGGGGCGGCTCGGCAGCCAGTGACCTGCGCGCCCTGTTGGTCGATGTGATCGGCGACCTGGCCACATCCACGGCGCCACGCGACGCCGAGGCCGGGCATTTGCTTCTCGACTACTACGTCAAAAAGGTTGGCAGCCACGAGGTGATCATGGAGAGGCTGCATCTCTCGCGCCCGACTTTCTACCGGCGGCTCCAGCGCGGGTTTGCGCTGGTCGCGGAACGGCTGGACGAGGTGAGTGAGTTCGCGCAGCGCGTCCCGGTCAACGATTGATACCTATTTCGAGACCGACGAGACTGACCTCGACACCCTGCCGGCCCGAATGTATCGGTGACGTGACCGCCCTCCTGAACCTTGAACACCTTGTGACCCTCGGCGTGATCGCCCTTGGCATCGGGGCTCTGGTGACCGCCGCCCGCATGTGGCCGGTAAGTGCGGCGAGCACCGTGGCCGGGCGGGGCTGGACGGTGACGGCCTGCCGGTCCCTGGCAGTCCTCATACTCGCCAACGAGTGCAGCTGGTGGGTTTGGCTCGGCCTCCAGCACACTTGGTCGGCGAGCTATGCGCTGCCGTTGCAGCTGTGCGACGTGGTCGCGTTCGTTGCCGCGGCTGCGCTCTGGTTTCGACACCCACTTCTCGTGGAACTCACCTATTTCTGGGGACTGGCGGGGACTGCGAACGGCCTCATCAGCCCGGACCTGGCGGGACACTTTCCGAGTTATGTCTTCCTTCAATACTTCATCGCCCACGGCGCGATCGTCGCGGCGGCGCTGCTCCTGGTGGTCGGCCTGCGCATCGCGCCACGTCAGGGCGCCGTGCGTCGGGTGATCGCCATGACGCTGGGTCTGTTCGCGGTCGATGTTGCAGTGGACCTGCTGACCGGCGCCAACTACATGTACCTGCGCCACACGCCGGCCGTGCCCAGCCTGCTGGATCTCATGGGCCCGTGGCCCTGGTATCTCATTGCAGCCGCCGGCCTGGCGGTGGCGCTGTTCCTGGCCCTCAACCTTCCGTTCGCCGTCGCAAGATCGAGACGGGCGGTTCGCAGGGGCAAGACTGCGTCATGATCGCGCCAATGACGCGGATGGATCCCCGCCGCGTCGCGATCCTTAACCCCGCCAAATGGCCTGGCACTCGTTTCGATTGGGCTTTCTCGGCCCTCGCGATCCTTCTCGTCGCGGCGGGCTATTACGTCGCCTGGGAGCACCGGGCCAGCCACGTGAGCCCGTATGTTGACGCTCCGGTCCAGGCTGCCTGGTTGGCGGTCACGCTGTTGATGGCCGGCGTGGGCGTCACGGCCTGGCTTCGCGAGCGGCGGCTCGAGTCCGTCATCCCCAAGGGCTACCTGCTTTCGGCCGTCGGGTGCCTCATCTTCGCGATCGGAATCCTCACCCTGGGACCCTGGCAGGAGGTGTACGGGTCGGTCACCGGCGTCCCCGCTGCCTTCAGGCCGCCCAACCTCCTCGAGATCGCCGGGGCGGGCATGATCGTGACCGGGCCGCTGCGATCCGCAATCGCCCGCGGCGAGCTTCTGGCCGGTCCGACCGCCGTCATCTCGTCGGCGCTTCTCCTCGCCGCCGTGACCTTCTTCTCTCAATTCGACCATCCGTACGTGAACCCATGGGCTTATGACACGCACGGGCTCGCAAAGGTCTACGACTTCGTAGGCCAGGAGTTGGGCGCGCTGAGCCTGCTCATGCAGGCGGCCATCGTCACGAGCGTCGTCCTGATGACGCTTCGGCAGATCCGGTTGCCTCCCGGCAGCCTGACCTTCATGCTCACGACGACCGCCATCTTCGTCTGCGCCCAGCTCGGTCATTACCAGTTCGTGTGGGTGGCGGCCGTGGTCGGCGTGGCCAGCGACCTGCTGCTGGTCTGGGCGCGGCCGCGTTCGGACCGGCTGGTGCAGCTGCGGGTGTTCGCCGCGGCCACCGGCGCGCTCCTCCCTGCCGTCTACCTGGCCGACGTGGAATTCACGAGGGGCACCTACTGGACGGCCGACATGGTCGTGGGCACGATCCTTGCGTGCGGGTTGGTGGGCTGGCTCGTCAGCTACCTCACCGTCCCCGAACGAGACGTCGCCCGGGCCGCGGCGGTCCAGTGGCCGCCGACGCAGCAGGACTCGACCCGCACGGCGCCGGACATCACGGTCGAGCGGGTCGAGCACGCGCTGAGGGTTCTCCAGGCCACGAGAGACCTCGGCGAGAGCCCGCTGGTCAGGATGCTCTGCCTGTCGAGTCCCACGGCCTCCGCCCTGCGGCAGGAGATCGAGGCTTCGATCGCGTCGATCAAGGCATCCTCCTCCCAGGTCGACGCCCAGGCCGGGGAGATCCTCGACCTCTACTACGTGCGCCGGATCGGAGGTCACTACGCGGTCGAGATTCGGGTCGGGCTCAGTCGTGCCGCGTACTTCAACCGGCGCTCCTACGGCGTCCGGCGCCTCGTCGACCGACTGAAGGAGCTCGAGGAGAAGGCCGCCCTGGCCTGACGACCGGCCGAACAGGTCCCGGCGCGCGCCAGACCAGTCTCGCGATAGTCCACCGACACCTTTCGGACGTGATCTGGACCTCAGCCGGATCGGTCTGTTTCGACGCTCCGCCTCACCGAGCCCAACCGGGCCGGGAGGAGGAGTCAGATGTTCGGAACAGGTCGACGACGCAACGCAGGTCACACGCCCAGGCGCACCGGGCTGGAGCGGCTGGATCTATCGGAGCTCCAGTTCGCCGCCGAGCTGCCGCCGGGTCGCACCCTTGCCCTCGAGGGCCGCGGGACGACCTTCGTCCGCGAAGCCGAGGGGCCGGCAGGAGCACCCACGGTGCTGCTGGTTCACGGCCTTCTTGCCACCGCGGACCTCAACTGGTCGCTGGCCATACCCGCGCTCGCGGCTCACTACCGCGTCGTCGCCCCAGACCTGCGCGGTCATGGCGATGGCATCCGAACGCGCCGCTTCGATGGCGCGGATTGCGCCGACGACCTGGCCGCGATCGTCCAGACCCTCGGGCTCGGCCGGGTCATCGTGGTCGGCTACTCGATCGGCGGGCTGGTCGCCCAACTCTTCGCTCGCCGCCACCCAGGCCTGGTCCAGGGCCTCGTCCTGTGCGCCACCGCGCACAACTTCTCGTCGTCTGGCGGCGGCCCGAGTCTTCGCCTCCTCACCCGGGCGGCCCAGTTTGCGCCCGAGCGCGTCCGGCGCGCGGCCATGATGGCCATACTGGCGCCACGATCCGCTGACCGGGGACAGGGCCCCTGGGTCATGGACCAGATCGCCAAGCACGACACGCGGTCGCTTCTGCAAGCCGCGGCGGTAGCGACGGCGTTCGACTCCAGCGCCTGGCTCGGCGAGATGAGCACGCCCAGCGCGGTGGTCGTGACCAGGGACGACCAGGTGGTGTCGGCCGGGATCCAGCGCGAGCTCTGCCGGACGCTCAAGAACCCCGGCGTTCACGAGATCGACGGCGACCACTTCGTCTGCGTCAAGCGCCCGGACGAGTTCAACCGCGCCCTGATCGCAGCCTGCGCCCACGTGCAGACGAGCTGAATGGTCGCGCCGACGCAGTCGCCACCCGAGAATGCCAACGTGGCGGGGTTGGCCGGGGTCCCCCCCGGCCATGACTTTGTCTCTCCACCGCTTAGCGTCGCGTGGAGAGACTAGTCGTCAATAAATCCCATCGATATACCGGAAAAGAGCAGCGCCTCGGCGAAGCCGACGCGCGATGAGGGAAACCATCCGGGTTTCCCTCATAAGGCGCGGGTCGAAGACCCGGCGCCGTAAAGTTTCTGGCCATGCTCCGAGTTGCCGAGGCAGCGCTTGGCGTCGTCATCCTGGCGATCGCGTTCTACGACGTCTTTCAGTCCGTCGTCCTCCCGAGACCCTCGGTGGGCAAGCTCCGCCTCTCCCCCTGGATCCTGCGCCCGCTCTGGGCTTCATGGCGGTGGTTGGGGACGAGGGATGGGCGCGTGGATCGGCGCGAGAACTGGCTCGGCACGTTCGGTCCGGTCGGCCTGATCGCGCTGCTCGGGTTCTGGGCGCTGTCGAGCATCCTCGGATTCGCCCTGATCATCGATTCGATCCCAGATGAGATCCAGCCTCCGCCCGCCGACTTCTGGACGTCTCTCTACTTCTCGGCGTCGACCCTGCTCCCGCTGAGCTACGGCGAGATCCTGCCCATCGGCGCGGTGGCCCGCCTGGTGATCATCGCCGAGAGCGCGACGGGAATCGCGCTGATCGCGCTCGTCATCAGCCTGCTCTTCTCGCTTTACGCCTCATTCCAGAGGCGGGAGGAGCTCGTCGTCACGCTCGATGCGCTCGCAGGCGCGCCGCCCGCGGGCCTGCAGATCCTCGAGACGGCCGCCAGCCACAGGATGCCCGATGAGCTTCGCGCCACCTTCGACGACTGGAGGCGATGGTCCGCGGCGGTGCTCGAAAGCCACCTCGCCTATCCAATCCTTGTCTACTTCCGATCGAGCCACGACAACGAGGCGTGGCTGAACTCGTTCGGGGCGGTGATGGACGCGGCGACTCTCGTGCTGAGCACGGTCGTCAGCGAGGACGCGACGCCAGGACACGCCCGGTTGATGCTCAAGGTGGGCAACCACCTCGTCGAGGACCTGGCCTGGTACTTCCGGTTCAAGAACGCCGGGGTGCCGATAGTCGAACGCCAGGAATTCGACGATGCACGCGACCGGCTCATCAAGGCCGGCTTCAAGTGCCGCGAAGGTGACTTGGCGTGGAGCGAGTTTGCGGCCCTGCGTTCGATGTACGCGTCAACGCTCAACCAGCTGGCCCGCCGGCTGGCGATCATGCCGGCGAAGTGGATCGGCGATCGCTCCTACCTTCCTCACGCGGCGCGAGTCGCGCCTCGACCTGGCGTGCCCCGCGAAGCGCGGTGACGCGGAACTACCACTCACCCGCCTTTCGCATCGCCCGCGAACGGGCATCCGGGTCGTAGACGCTTCGGTAGAACGGCTCCGCCCAGAGCCTCGTAGTTTGCGAGAGGCGGATCCGAGGATGCGGCCTGACGCGCCCGGCCGGACGCTCGCCCCGCGCCCCGCCGGCGTGCCAGCGCTCAAGGGCCTCCGCGGTCTCACGAAACCTGACCACCGCTTCAGCGGGATCGAGCAGGTCTTTGTCGTCGCCCTCCGCGCGACCGAGATGCTCGCGCCAGAGCCGCAGCCGCAGGTCGCGGGCATACGTCCGCGCGCCGTCTCCGAGCCCCCCCCGGGTCGACGGGCTCCCTGGGGTCGCGCGCCTCGTCCAGTACCGCGCATGCGACCTCGGAGTCATGGCTCCAGGATCTCCGATTGAAGTTGTCGGACCCGACCGAGGTCCAGACGTCGTCGATCACGCAGACCTTGGCGTGCACGTAAACCGGAACGCCAAACACATTCTCGACGTCGAAGACGGCGACTCGGTCACCGCCGGCGTCGGTGAGCGCCCGGACCGCGTTTTCGCGCCCGACCTGGTTCGGCGGGAGCGTCATCGCGCCGGCCTGGTCGAAGTATCTCGGGACGACTGCGATCAAATGCAGCTGAGGGTTCGAAATCAGGGCGTCGACGAACGGCCTCATCACATCTTTCGACCATAGGAACTGGTCTTCGATGTAGATGAGCCGACGGGCGCGCTTGAGAGCCTTTCCGTATGCGCGCGCGATGCTTCGCTCGCCATCCGGCGCGAACGGATAACCCCGCACTCGGCGACCGTAGGTGCGCAGCACCTGCACCGCCTGCGCTCCGCCCGGCGGCGGATCTGGAGCCATCGGGCCGAGCGTGCTCGCCGTGCGATCCGTACGTCGCAGCACGTCGTGGAGAACTCCCATCGGGTCTCGACTCAGCGGGCTCCGATCGGCCCACCTTTCGCGGAACGTGAAGTCGAGGTCACCCACGGCCGGGCCTTCGATCGCGACCTGGACGTCGTGCCACGGCGGGGTCGTCCCGTACGCCGCCGACATCGATTGGCGCTGTGCGTCGCCCATATGAATGTGATCGTCCCGCCGGCTGTGACAGAGATCGATGCCGCCGACGAACGCAACATCCGCGGCCGGACGGTCCTTGTGACGGAGGACCACGAGCTTCTGATGGTGCGAGCCCCCGAGTCGCACTCGCTGGTCCAGGAGCACCTCGCCTCCGGCGGCGTTCAGAAGAGCGCCGAAATGGCGGTTTTCCTTGGCGCTGAACCCAAGCCGGTCCGCGTGCGAACGCCAGAGCAGCCCCTTGACGCTCACCCCTCGACGCGCCGCTGCGCCCAGGACCGCCCCGACCTCTGTCTCATGGCTTTCGCCAAGACGCTGATCGGCGTCGCCGCGCCAGTCGGTGAAGAACAGCTGGTCGCCGGCCTCCAGGTCGCCGATCGCCTTCAACAGGCGGCGAAAGTACGTCTCGCCATGCACCAGGGTTTCAACCCTGTTGCCTTCGCTCCACGCAGCCCCGTCCGGGTGCCGCCTGTCGAGCCCGGTGACGTCGTTGCCCCGTTCGGCGCCCGTGAGGAACCACTTGTCGAGGGCTCCACCGGGAGGCTCATCGGACTGCATCTGGACTCAGATTAGGGGCCGCGGCGACCTGGGTGCGGCCTCACCGCAAGGGCTGTTATGGCGATTGTTTCCCGAGGGGGCGCACCGTCATGAAGCCAGAGGGCTGGGTGAATCGCCCCGTTTGACCGTCCGGCGCTGACCCATCCCGCTCTTGGAAGCCGAGCTCAGGAGGCACGACTGTGAACACCAGAACCCATATCCATATTCGGCCGGCGGTCTGAGGTGGCCACGACACTTCAAAGGGATGCCGGCGCGGTAAAGCACGCGGCAGCCAACCCGCAGCTCGAGCTGCTCGAACGCTTGGGCTACGTCGTCCGCGGCGTGCTCTACGCGGTCATGGGCTTCCTTGCCCTCCGAATAGCGGTGGCGACGCCGGGCGGCAAGGCCACCGACCTATCGGGAAGCCTCGTGTGGCTGATCGGCAACCCACTCGGAAAGCTGGTGCTGATCGTGACCATCATCGGCCTGGTGGCCTACGCCGTCTGGGGCTTCGTTCGGGCGATCTACGATCCCCTGCACCGCGGCCGCGACGCCAAGGGCATCATGGCGAGAATCGGTTTCGTCACGAGCGCCGTGTCCTATCTGGCGATCGCCCTCTTCGCGATCACGATCCTCGCAGGGCAGGGCTCGGCCTCGCATGACAGCACTCAGAAGTACGTGAGCACACTTCTGGCAAACCCCGGCGGCGGCTTCTTCACCATCGTGTTCGGCGTGATCTCCTTCGGAATCGGCATCGGGCAGTTCATCGAGGCTTATCGCGCTACCTTCAAGGGCGACCTCAAGGCTGCAGAGATGACCTCGTCCGAAAAGGCCATCGCGGTCGGGCTCGGCCGGTTCGGGATGGCGGCCCGGGGCGTCACCTTTCTCGTGATCGGCTGGTTCCTCGTCCAGGCGGGAATCCACCACGACCCCGCCCAGGCGCATGGCTTCGGCGGCGCGTTCCTGTTCCTGTTGGCCCAGCCCTACGGTCGCTGGCTGCTCGGCATCGTCGCGCTCGGCATGATCGCGCTCGGGCTTCATTCATTCGCCTGCGCCCGCTGGGTCCGGCTGCTCGGCAGCGCCGGTTGAGCACAACCGTCGCCGCCGGCCCGGCGCCTGACCTTTCGGCAGTGAGGTCGACCGTCCGATCACGTGCGCAGTTCCGCGCCCTGCCTGAGGACAGGTTCTCCAACCGCGAGCTCTCACGCCTCGACTTCGACAGCCGCGTGCTCTCGATGGCCGAAGACTGCGCGCGCCCGCTGTCCGACCGGATCCGCTTCCTGGCGATCGTGAGCGACAGCCTCGACGACTTCTTCCAGGTTCGCGTGGCCGGCCTGCACGAGCAGCTGATGGCGCCGCTGAGGCCGACGTCGCCTGACGGCATGACTCCGCAGCAGCAGCTCGACGCGATCCGCGACCGGGTGATCGCCCTGATCGCGCGCCAGTCGGCTGCATTCAGCGGGGACATCGCGCCCGCGCTTGGCGATGCCGGTTTCACGATCACCAAGGCAGACGACCTGTCTCACACCGATCGCCGCCTTCTTGCGGACGTGTTCCAGGAGCGCATCTTCCCGGTCCTCACCCCCCTTGCGGTCGACCCCGCTCACCCGTTCCCGTACATCTCCAACCTCTCGCTCAACCTCGCAGTGATGGTCCGCGACCCGATGCGCCATCAGCCGCGATTCGCACGGGTCAAGGTGCCACCACTGCTGCCTCGATTCATCGGCTTGCCGGACGGCAAACGTTTCGTGCCGCTCGAGGAGGTGATCGCGCTCCACCTGCCGGTTCTGTTCTCGGGGATGGACATCGTGAGCCACCACTATTTCCGGGTCACGCGCGACGCGGATCTCGACCTCGACGACGACGAAGCGGAGGATCTGATGGCGGCCGTCCAGGCGGAGCTCACACGCAAGCGACGAAAGGGCCGCGCCGTGCGTCTCGAGGTGGGCCCCGACATGTCCCACGACATTCTCGATCTGCTGCTCCGCGAGCTGGAGCTCGGTCCTCAGGACGTGTACGTCATGCCTGGGCCACTTGACCTGACCGGCCTCCTGTCAATCCACGTGCCCGGCAGCGACGCTATGGGTGCAAGGGCTTGGATGCCCGCGACGCAACCAAGGCTTCGACCCGATTCGGCGGGGCCCGTCGACTTCTTCGGAGTCGTCGGAGAGGCGGACCTTCTCGTCCATCATCCCTACGACTCGTTCGTGACCTCGGTGGAGGCATTCGTCGAGCAGGCTGCCCGCGACAAGGACGTGCTCGGAATCAAAGTTGCGATGTACCGGACCTCTGGCCCGGAGAGCCCGATCGCGCGAGCGCTCAAGGGTGCAGCGCAATCCGGCAAGCAGGTGGTGGCGCTCGTGGAGTTGAAAGCGCGAGGCGACGAGCAGGCGAACATCGTTTGGGCCAAGGCCCTTGAGGAGGCGGGCGTCCACGTCGTGTACGGCCTGGTCGGCCTCAAGACACACGCCAAGCTCATGCTGGTGGTGCGGCAGGAGGGTGAGCACGTGCGGCGCTACGCGCACATCGGAACCGGCAACTACAACGCCGCCACAGCGGGATCGTTCGAGGACCTGGCCTTGTTCACGGCCGATCCCGATGTCACGGCGGACATCGCCGAGCTCTTCAACTACCTCACCGGCTACAGCCGGCAGAGCAAGTACCGCAAGCTCCTGGTCGCGCCCACGACTCTTCGATCGGGGTTGGTCAAGCTGATCCAACAGGAGGCTTTGAAGCCGCAAGGCCGAATCGTGATCAAGGTCAACAACCTGGTCGACCCTGAGGTGATCGACGCCCTGTACCGAGCCTCACAGGCCGGCGCGCGTATCGACCTCATCGTGCGTGGCACCTGCTGTCTCAAGCCGGGCGTGGCAGGCCTGTCGGAGAGAATCCAGGTCCGCTCACTGATCGGCCAGCACCTCGAACACTCGCGCGTCTTTCGTTTCGGCAGCGAGAAGGTCAGCCACGTTCTCATCGGCTCGTCCGACCTGATGCCTCGCAACCTCGACCGGCGCGTCGAGGCCGTGGTCCCGATTGCCGATCCGGATCTCAAGAAAGAGATCGAGCAGTTCCTCGATCTCGAGCTGGCAGACGACACCCTCGCGTGGGAGCTCGGAGCGGACGGAACCTGGGGCAAGGTGGCCACCGGCAAGGGCGTCAACACCCAGCAGCTGATGCAACGCACGACCTTCGGGATCGTCGAATCGGAGAGAGCCCAGGCCAGATGACCGCCACCAGGACACGACCTGCACCCAAGAAAGCCAAGCCGGTGAACAGCCTGCTGATCATGAGCCTGAAGGCGGGTTCCATGACACCGGAGATCGAGACCAAGCTTCGCAAGGCCTTCGAAGGCAGCCTGGTCGTCGAATTCGACCCGAAGATGGACCTGGAGAAGCTGACCTCGCCGGCCGCCACCGTCATCGTGGCCGGCGGTGACGGCACCATCGGCTGGGTGGTCCGCAGGCTGGCCGACACCAAGCACCCGCTTGGCATCCTGTCGCTGGGCACGTTCAACAACTTCGCAAAGTCGCTGCACCTGCCCACGACCGTCGATGCGGCCATCCGCGTGATCAAGACCGGGAAACCCCACCCCATCACGCTGGGCCGTTTGAATGGGAAGGTCTTCCTGGAAGCGGCCGCAATCGGCCTCTTCGGCGAGACCCTCGCCGCCGGCGAGTCCGCCAAGGAGCGTGCGTTCGGAGCCTTCGCAGACGACCTGAAACACGTGATGGAGGCCAGGCCGTTCACCTACGAGCTGACCGGGGACATCAGGGGAAGCGGCACGGCGATGTCCCTCGTTTTCACCAACACCACATCGATCGGCTCGCAGATGCCCGTCAGCGACAAAACGCCGGTGGACCCGTATCTCGAGCTGTCGGTGCATGCGGGCGCGAGCCGCACCGACATCGTCAAGCGCGTGCTCGCCCGCGCCGTGCTCTCCAAGCACCGGGAAGGAGGCCTTGGCCAGGTCTTCAAGTTTCGAAAGTTGGAGGTGACCACCAGGCCGAAGGTGCGGATCTACGCCGATAACGCCCATCTCGGCCGGACGCCGGCCACCATCACGGCCGAGCTGAGCGCGCTCCAGGTGATCCTCAAACGATGAGTGCGCTGCCCAAGGAGGTCTCTGCCCCCCTCGCCGAACCCAAACAGGCCGCGGCTGAGGTCATGGCGGGGCGACCCGGTCCGACCGCGCGGCGCTGGCTCGGCCCGACCGCGCTGGTCGTCTTCCTCCTCTTTGCCCTCGACACGTATCTGGTCGTGGCGAACGACGTGCTCCCGTTCGACGTCCCGATCGCCAGGTTCATCCAGCAGCTCAACTGGGGCCTCACTACGTTTGTGTTTGGGCTGATCGACCTGACCGCCGGCATCTGGCAGGTCGTGCTCGGCCTGGTGGTTGTGGTTGCGCTTTTCGTTCTCGAGCGACGCGCAGGGTGGCTGATGCTCATCGGAAGCATCTCCAGCGGACTCGACAACATCATCAAGCTCATCATCTCGCGGCAGCGGCCGCCCGCAGATCTCGTCCACATCCTGTCGCCCACTACCGGCTTCAGCTATCCGAGCGGGCACGCGGTGTTCTTCACGTGGATGAGCTTCATGCTCGCAGTGTCCCTCGCCCCCAAGATCAAGCCGGCCTATCGCCCCGTCCTGTGGATCCTCGCCGGCGTCGTGATCGTGCTCACATGCATCGCGCGCGTGTGGGCGGGCGACCACTGGCCGAGCGACGTGCTCGGCGGCGTCCTCCTCGGCGTCGGTTGGTCGGCCTTCGTGCTGTGGCTGCCCGAGCGCTGGCTGCCGTCGCCAAGCTTCCGATGGTTTCGGGGTCGCGCCCGCAAGGCGGCATGATGCGGCGCCCCCTGCTCGCCGTCGCCATCGTGGCCGCACTGGCTGTCGGAGTCCTAACGGCGGTCGTGATCATGCATCCGTACCTGTCCCTGGACGCGACGCTCCAGGACCATGTCCAGGCGGCCAACTGGGGCCCGCTCACCCTGACCTTCCCCTTCTTCACCTGGCTCGGCGGACCGGGTAGAATCTATATGCAGGCTTTTGTCGTCGTCGCCGTCCTCTTGCTGAACCGGCGCGCCTGGAAGCTGGCCCTTGCGGCGCTTGTGGGCGGCCTGTCTTACCCCGCGATCGTCAACCTGGTCAACCGGCCCCGGCCGACAGCCGAGCAGATCCTTCGCGTGACGGAGCATCCTGGTTCGACCAGCTTTCCAAGCGGGCACCTCATCTTCATCACGATCAGCGTTGCCGTGTTGATGCTGTGCATCGGCCATCGTCACCTGCCCGGGTGGGCGAGACCGATCGGCTGGGCGGTCGTGGCGGCAATCGTTCTGCTGGTGGGGCTCGACAGGATCTACGGCGGAGCGCACTGGCCGACCGACGTGCTCGCGGGCATGCTCATCGCGATCGCGTGGCTGAGCCTGGTGACGTCGGTGAGGTGGATCTCAGGTCAGGCGCTGGGATCGAAGCCGGCCGATCCTCCCCGGGTCACCCTCGCCGCTTGAACAGCCACGCGCTGAAGGTGCCGATCCCGATCCCGATCACACCGCCCACTGCGGCGTCGCTTGGAAAGTGCACTCCCAGGTGCACACGGGATAGTCCGACCCCAGTCGCCACGGTATAAGCGAGCGGCGCAGCCTTCGGATAGAAGAAGGCCAGGGCGGTGGCGGCCGCGAACGACGATGCGGTATGGCCTGACGGGAACGAGTGGTCGGCCGGCCGGGTCCCGACCACTCGCGCCTCGCGGTTGACGAAGGGGCGCACCCGGCGAAACAGCGGCTTGACCCGAACCTGGACGACATACGTGGCCGCCAGCGATGCCAGCGCGGTCGCCACGCCGGCACGCCTGCCCTTCGCCCCGCCGAGCATGGCCAGAGCCGCTCCCCCCGCCACCCACCCGAGGCCTTCACCCAGGTCCGAGAGGACGCTGACGTAGCGATCGCTCGAGGTCGAGTGCGGCAGGCCGTTGATCAACGCGAAGAGACGCCGGTCGAGCCCCGCCCGCGCGGGAGGCGCGACCACGACGGAGACTTCGCCTGCGTCGACATGGATGGCGACCGGACCCGCCTCGACAACAGCGCCCTCTGTCGTATCAGGTTTCGAATCGGCGGCCGCCGGTTTGCGGGCCGCGTTGCGGTGGCTTCGAGGCGAAGGGCCCTTGGCGCCCGTCACGTGCCGGAGGCCCTCGGCGCGATCACTCCGCCGGAGGGGTCGAGCTCGCCGCGCGCCGCGCCCGCCCCGCCACCCTCCGGAGCTGGATGATGCGGGCGGCCCCGAACGCGAAAACGACGACCGCACCGAGAATCAAGGCGAACAGCAAAGCGACCGCCAGCGGCAGGTGGCCCGAGAACGCGAGGAAGGTGACCTCGACGCTCTGCTGGTTCTGGAGGATGAAGACCAGGATCACCCCCAGGGCGACCAGCCCGACAACGATGGCGGTCCAGGCTCCGCTCAAGCGTGTCCGGCGCTCGCCGGGAAGCGGTCCCTTCGACTCGTGCGGCTTCTGGGCGGACGGTTCCTCTGTCGACGTCTGGGTGGTCTCCATCGCTTGGTATATCAGACCGGCCCACGGACCGCAGCCCGCGGCGCTGCCTGTATGAGGTCAGGATCGCCTGGATTCCATAACAATTTCAGCAATCGGCGGCGACCACCCCGCCCTCGGTCGGCGCGCCGTGGAGCCGGGCGCACCCGATCGGTACCATTCGGGCATGCATCCTGCAGCGGCGGCATGGGCTCGTGTCGGGTACCAGGGCGAACCCGGCGCCTACTCGGAGGAGGCGGCGCTGGCGATCCTGCCTGCCGCGGTCACCGTCGGCTATCCCACCTTCTCGCGCGTCTTCGACGCGGTCGCCGCTCGCGAGGTCGACGCGGCGGTCCTGCCGGTGGAGAACTCCCTGGGCGGAATCGTGCAGGAGGTCAACGACCTGCTGTGGGAGCGCTCGGGGCTGCGGATCAGCGGCGAGGTCATCCACCCGGTGCGCCACTGCCTCCTCGGCCGGGGCGAGCCGGTCGTACGGGCGCTGTCCCACCCGCAGGCGCTGCTGCAGTGCCGCCGTTTCCTCGAAGCCCGCGGGATCCAGGCGGTGACCTTCCACGACACCGCGGGCGCGGCCCGGGCGGTCGCGGAGGGCATGGTCGTGGGCAGCGCCGCGATCGCCAGCGCGGCGGCAGCGCGACGCTACGGCCTGAAGATCCTGGCCGAGGGGATCCAGGACGACGATTCCAACCAGACGCGCTTTTTGATCATCGACCGAGGGCCGGTCGCGCGACCGGGGGCCGCCGGTCTGACCAAGGCCTCGCTTGCCTTCATCGGATCGCACAAGCCAGGCAGCCTGGTCACGGCATTGCAGTGCCTTTCGGAACGGGGGATCAACCTGACCAGGCTCGACTCCAGGCCGATGCCGGACCGGCCGTGGCAGTACCGCTTCTACGTGGATTTCGAGATTGACGACCCGGACGCGGCGAACGCGGCCTTGGAGGCGCTCGCCAAAGAGACGACCGAGGTGAAGTTGTTCGGCACCTATCCCGCTGCCGGCGAATAGCCGAGACTTTGCGCCTGTGCAGGTGAAGCGCGCCCCCAACCTCTTCCAGTCGAAGATCTTCAGCGTCGAGCGGATCGAGCTCGACGGCGTCGAGGAGAGCTTTCTGCGCGGTGGCCGGAACCTGTTCCCACTTCTGCCTAAGGCCCTGGCCGGAATCTCACAGATCGGAGTGATCGGCTGGGGCTCGCAGGGCCCGGCGCAGGCGCAGAACCTGCGCGAATCCCTGCAAGGGACGCGGATACGGGTCACGGTCGGATTGCGCGCGGGGTCCGAGTCGATCGCGGAGGCGAGGGCGGCCGGCTTCTCGGAGGCGGCCGGCACGCTGGGCGAGATGTTCAGCGTGATCGCTGCGTCGGACCTCGTCATCCTGCTCATCTCGGACGCCGCGCAAGCGCAGCTCTACAAGAAGGTCTTCGCAGCTCTCCGGCCCGGCGCGACGCTCGGGCTCTCACACGGCTTCCTGCTCGGGTACCTCGAGACCCTGGGCGAGCGCTTTCCGCCGGCGGTCAACGTCATCGCGGTGTGCCCTAAGGGGATGGGCCCCTCGGTGCGCAGGCTCTACGAGCAGGGACGGGAGGTGAACGGCGCGGGAATCAACACCAGCTTCGCGGTCGAGCAGGATCTCGACGGGCGGGCCACCGACATCGCGCTGGCCTGGTCGGTCGCTCTCGGCGCGCCGTACACGTTCAAGACGACCTTGAAGTCGGAGGTGGTCTCCGACCTCTTCGGTGAGCGGTGCATCCTGCTCGGCGCGGTCCACGGCATCGTCGAAGCGCTGTACCAGCGCTATCTCGACGAAGGCGCCGGGCCTGAGGAGGCGTTCACCCGGGCGTGCGAGTCATTGACCGGGCCCATCCGCCAGACCCTCTCGCGGCATGGGCTGGTGGGGCTCGACGAGCACCTCGACGCCGACGGGCGGCGCGACTTCCGCCGCGCGTACGACGCCACGTACGCGTCGTTCAAGGGAGTCATGGCCGAGATCTACGACGAGGTGATGTCCGGCAACGAGATCAAGAGCGTCGTCATGGCGGCCAACCGTTTCGGTCAATACCCGATGACGACCATCGAAGGCTCGCCGATGTGGACCGCGGGCGCCGCGGTGCGTCGCGATCGCGGCCGGATCAAGACCGACGTCGACGGTTTCACTGCCGGCACGTTCGCCGGGGCGATGATGGCGCAGGTCGACATCCTGGTCGAGCACGGCCACCCGTACTCGGAGATCGCGAACGAATCCATCATCGAGGCGGTGGACTCGCTGCTCCCCTACATGCACGCCCGCGGCGTCGCATACATGGTCGACAACTGCTCGACCACCGCCCGGCTGGGGACCCGAAAGTGGGGACCGCGCTTCCAGGCCATGCTCGAGCAGGTCACGTTCCCGGCCATGAAGGAGCGCAGCGCCACGCCCGACGAGATGCCGGAGAACTTCCTGACCCACCCCGTCCACGAGGTCCTGCACCGCCTTTCGGCGATGCGCCCCGCGGTCGACATCGCCGTCGAATGAGGGAAAACCCGGATGGTTTTCCCTCATCGCGCGTCGGCTGCGCCGAGGCGCTGCTCCCATTCCGGTATATCGATGGGCTTGATTAAGAAGAGTTTCTCGTGGCCACGCCTAGGTGTGGCAAGGACAAAGTTACGGCCGGGTTAAACCCGGCCGTCCCGCCACGATAGCCCTCTTACAGATACGTGTCCGTCGTCAGGTTGTACAGCCTCGGGTTCAGGCCGATGACCTGGTCGGCGTCGATCGGGACGTCGACCACGATCGAGCGACCCGAGCCCGCGTAGCACGCGTCGAGGATCTCGTCCAGGTTGCCCAGGTCGGGCCGCAGCCGGAAGCCGTCCCACCCGTGCGCCTTGGCGGCGGCGACGAAATCGATCGGCGCGAGCCGGCCGTGATAGCGACCCCTCTCCACGTCCGGGATGACCACCTCGAGGCCCTTGTCGACGATCGCGTACGTGCCGTTGTTGACGATGAAGAGGTTCATGCCCATGTTCGCCGCCTCGGCGAGCGCTCCCCCGAACAGCCGCCAGCAGCCGTCACCGGAGAAGACGAAGGTGTTCAGGCTTGGATCCGCGGCCTTGGCTCCGACGCCGAGCCCGAAGGCCCCGCCCATCGCCGAGCCATCGTGGACGGTGTGGAATGGAATCGACGGGTGCGGTCGCTGCGTCACGTACTGGCGGTCCTTGTACGCGGTGCACACGTCGTCGAAACCGATGCTGTGGGGCCGCCACGACCGGTAGAGCTCTCCGTAGAACTGGATCGCGTCGACGCAACCCTTGCGCACCTCGCGCGAGATCGTTCGCGTGTTGAGGTCTGCGGGCGCATGCGCCTTCGGCCGCTCGCCGACCTTGCCCTTGAGCCGCGGCAGCACCTCCTGGAGGGTCTGCTCGATGTCGCCACGCACCACCCGGTAGTCGCCCTTCACGCGATGCCTGAAGTCGCCGTCCTTGTGCCCGTAAGGCTGGTTCCACGCGGTGAAATGCCAGACGTGGCCGGCGGCGATCTGGGCCAGGTTCAGCGAGTATTCGCCCGAGTCGAAACCAAGGCTGATCACGATGTCGTCGGCGGTCACGCTTCGCCACAGCTTCATCGCCTCGTCGTTGCCGCCGAACGAGATGTATCCATAACCGTACGGGTTGTCGCGTGAGACCGCGTTGGCGCCGTTCACGGA
>JBGPOC010000012.1:0-16699 GCA_041487825.1 Candidatus Dormibacteraceae bacterium
AACCTGTTCGTCACCATCACAATTCTCTATACGGTACGGATAGTGCGCCTCGGCTAACCCGTGGCGCGATGAGAGGGAACCATCCGGGTTCCCTCTCATATTTACCCACAATGGCAGGGTTGGCCGGGGTCCCCCCGGCCATGACTTGGTCCCTCACCCACCACGCGTTGCGTGGCGAAACTGTTCGACAACAAGTCCAATCGATATCCCGGACGGCGAGAGCGCCTCGGCGAAGCCGAGGCGCGATGAGAGGGAACCATCCGGGTTCCCTCTCATATTTACCCGGTGGTGTTCCAGTAGTACATCCGGTCGAGCCAGCCGGGGTCGGCGCGGTACGCGCGGGCGAACGCCACGACCGAGTCCACGTAGTTGTAGTCGAGGTTGTAGTGCCAGATCGCGGTCCTCATGTTGCCCGGGGCTCCGTAGTGGAGCAGGTAGCGGGCCGCCGCCATGATCGAGTCGTGCGGATCGTTGATGTCTCCCCCCTCGCCATAGTTGGCCCACGTGCTTGGAAGGAACTGCATCGGTCCGACCGCGCCGGCAGATGACGGCCCGTTGACGCGCCCGAAATTGCTCTCGATGAAGTTGATCGACGCCAGGTAGCTTGGGTCCACGTGGTACTTCTGAAAGGCCTCCTGGTAGTACGAGCGAAGCTCAGCCACCGGCTTGGCGTCCGTGTACGGGTGGGTGAAATGAACGTTGACGAGGTAGTACTGGTCGATGCCGGCGAGGATGTACAGGTAGTGGAGGCCGGCGATGGCGTTCTTGAGCGGCACGGCCAGGGCGGCTGGTAGGAGGGGGAGGACCGAGGCCTCGATGCTGGCGTAGCCCGCCAGCTCGTTCACCCGCAGCTGCTCCTGGCGCACGGCGTTCCGATACGAGTAGCTCGCGGCGGCGATGGCGAGCTCCAGACGGACCTGGTCGAGCAGCATGGTCGGCGTTGACTGCGCGTTCAAGACCACCAGCCGCGTGAGCGCTTGCGCCATCGCAATCTCGGCGCTGATGATCCGGGCTGCCTCATGGTGAGCGCTGGGCAGCACGTCCGGATCCCGGGCGGCGACGGGTTGCGCGGGAAGCGCCATGAACAGGGCCGCCACCAACGCCGCGATGAGTCGGATCAGGCCGGCTCCGAGACGGCGACCGCGCCGTCACGTCGATCGGGCACCCCGACCAGGTCTTCCGGGTATGGATCAGATGCTGTCGGCGCGCGAAGGCCGACCGAGTCGAGAAGCCCGCTGATCTCGTCACCGACGAGCTCACCCTGTGCGATCAACGCTTCTCCCGCCTGGTCGATGGCCTCCTTGTTGACGTACATCAGCCGCCAATCATCGATATAGGCGGAGCCCAACAACTGTGCGACCACGCGGCGCCCTCGTGGATTGTTCACGACCGCGCCCACCCACGTCCCCTGGGCGTGGGCGCCCTGCGTGATGTCCGCCACAGAGATGAGCTGCTCACCGAAGTTGGCCGCCTTGGCGGACATCCGCGGGTCGAGATTGTCCGGCCCCATTCCTATCGTTCCAACCATTCGGCTGGCGATCGCGGTCGCTGACATCAGGTCTCCGAACACGCCGCTGGTGTTTTCGCCGTAGAACACGTGCTCACATGCGATCGATCCAAGGTAGTGGCGGATGTCGGCGGCCATCTGCGAACGAAACTCCATCCACTCCTCTTCCGTCGGCAGCGACTTGTGGTACCCGCCGATCTCTCCGTGCGTAGTCGCGCGGCGCCGGATCGACAGTCGAACGTGAGCGTGGTCGGTCTTGAAAAAGTGGGAGGCCACTGCGTGTCCGAGCTCGTGGCGTGCGACGGCGATCTTGTCGCGCTCCGTGTACTCGACGGGGATCGCGAGGCCGGCCTCCACGTTACCCATGGCTTCGCGAATGTCTTTCCAGTCGAACGCGTGGCGCCCGTCGTTGAATGCGTAGAGCAACGCGAGTGATAGGACCTGCTCGATGTCGGCGGGTGAATAACCCTCCGTGATGCGCGCGAACTCGTCGCGCCGGCTGGGCGTGTCGAGAGCAGGGTCGTGCAGCTTCTTGTCGAAGTAAAGCGCGGCGATGTCCTTACGGTCATCGCGGGTCGGGAGCCGGAAGACGATCTGGCGTCCGAATCGCCCAGGCCTCGTCAAGGCTTCATCCAGCACGGATGGACGGTTCGTGGCGCCGATGAAAAGGATGTTGAATGCCGGTGCCTTTAGAGCCTTGATTCGAAGTGGTATGCGGGTTCCGTTGAAGGCTATGACCCTTGGCAGGAAGAATCCGTCCAGAGTCAGGTTGACGAAGCTGCGGAGCTGCCGGATCACAAAACCGGGGTTGTCGATCCCATCCATCAGGACGAGCAGCATGTTCAGTCCAAGCTGCCCGCCTCCCATCATCCCGCCCATCATTCCGCCCATCATTCCGCCGCCTGTACCGGAGCGCCTCTGGCCGAGGGCGTCGATCTCGTCGATGAACACGATGCAGCCGCCCCAGACCTTCGCCCGCTTGCGCGCGGCGCGAACCATCAGGTAGACGCTCAGCGCGTCGATGCCGAGGAACATGCCGGCGAACGAGCCGCCGCTGGCGATGTAGATCGGGACGTTGAGCGATGACGCGATCGCCTTCGCGAGCATGGTCTTTCCCGTCCCTGGGGGTCCCACCATCAGGACGCCTCGCTCGCGCTTGCCGCCGGCCTTGACGAACATCCTTCCGTGCTCGATGAGATCGAGGATCCTGCGCATCTCCTTGACCGCGGCCTTCTGGCCGCGGACGTCTTCGATGTTCACACCGAAGTTCGCGTCGTCCGGATTGATCATCGTCTTGCCGATGCGTGTGTAGATGTAGAACGGACCCAGGAACAGCATGAAGTTGGCCGCGAGCAGGAAGAGGATGTAGACGAGGTTCGTGAGCCCGGCCACGATGGCCGAGGGCAGGGCAGCGAGCGCATCCTCCGGCGCGAGCTGGAACAGGTAGTAGGCGCCGGCGAAGTAAGCGATCGGCATGACCGCAACGAACAGGGCTCGGCGCCAGAAGATCGCTCGGTTGGTCTCCACGGTGCGGGTGAGCGTGTCGGTCTCGGGCGACATGCGCTCGCGCAATATCAGCCAGCGGCGCGCCATGCTCAGGATGCCGCGGCAGATGAGCATGGCGATGAGCGCGAACCCCAGCGACGACAGGATGTCGTACTGGAGGTAGATATAGGCGACAGCGAAGGCAGAGCTGCCGACGAAGAGCGTGAGGATCCAGAAGATGATCACGGCGGGTAACTCCCTATACGACCTGAGGTTTCGTCCAGCTTAGTTCCTGCAACGGGGCCTTGTCGCGTTGCGAAAAACGCGACGGCTGCGATCCCGATCGCGATGACCACGTCGCCCGGGCTGTACGCGCCACCCAGCGCGCCGGGCACTCCGATCCAGTCGGCGAGCCAGTTGAGATTGGTGGTCGATCCCATGACCACGTACTGGCCTGCATGCCCTTGCTCCACCAGGTGGCCGGCGAGCGCGGACGCAACGGGCATTCGTGAGCCATTGGCGATCACGACGACGAGATTGAGCGCAGCCCCGATCGCGACGATCAACGCGCCGCGCAAGCGGCGAATGTGCCAGATCGTCCACGCGACCAGGGCCGCGAGCGCCGCCGCATATACGTACTGCATTCCGTCGATTCGGCTGAGAGGGGTCAGTGCCGTCGCCTCTCTGACCACCAGGGCCGCGAGCACGAACCACGGCCAGCGAAAGTTGAGGTTGGCAGTATTTCCGAGCTTCCCGCCGGTCACGATGCCGGCGAGGAGCCCCAGCGCGAGGGCGGCCAGAAGCAGCATCAGAGACGCGTCCGGCGGCTAGTCGGCCGCGAGTCGTGACGCGGCGCCCGCGAGGACCTTGACGCCGATCTCCAGTGCTGATTCGTCGATCTTGAACCCGGGGGAATGGTGCGCCGGCGGCGGTGCTCCCTCCGGCATCACTCCGAGCATGAAGTAGCAGCCCGGGATCCGGGTCAGAAACTCCGCGAAGTCGTCGCTGACGGTGAGTGGCCGACCCAGGATGCTGGCCCTATCACCGATCAGCGATCGCGCCACGTCCATGACTGTGCGCGTGACGTTTGGCTCGTTCATGAGCGGGACCGTCCCGTGCACGAGCTCGAGCCCGGATTTCACCTCGAACTCCGTGTCCACCTCCTGCAGCAGGTCGCGCAGGCGGCCCAGCGCCTGTTCGCGAAGCGTGTCCGTGAAGGTGCGGAGGCTGCCCTTGACCGCGACGCCTCGGGGCACGATGTTCCAGGCCCCGTCGCTGCTGATGTTGCCCACGGTCGTGTGGCACTGCACGCCCTCGTGCTCGAGGCCTTCGACGATCGTGTGCAGGCGCTCGATCAGGAACGCCTGCGCCGAAAGCACGTTGCCGCGGCGGCCCATCATCCCGCCGTGACCGCCAGGTCCCGAAAATGTGATCTCGTACGCATCCGAGCCCGCCCACATCAAACCGGGACGAGTGATGACGGTTCCCGACTCGGTGAAGCTCGTGACGTGAAGGCCGATGACCGCGTCGGGATGGTGGTCGTCGAGGAGGCCGCGGGCGATCATCGCCTTGGCCCCGCTCACGATCTCCTCCGCCGGCTGGAAGACGAACAGGTAGCGGCCGCTGACGTCCCAGATCCGGTCCACGAGCGTCCGCGCAACTCCGACCATGATCCCCATGTGTGCGTCGTGCCCACACGCGTGCATGCGGCCGTCCACGGTCGACGAGAAGTTGACGCCCGACTCTTCGTGGATCGGCAGCGCGTCGATGTCCGCGCGAAGCATCACCGTCTTCCCTGGCCTGCCGGTGTCGAGGACCGCGACCACCCCGGTCTCCGTCGGACATGGCTTCAGCTCCAGACCGAGCTCGCGCAAGCGGTTGCCGAGGTACTGGCTGGTCTCGTGCTCACCGAAGCTGACCTCCGGGTGGCGGTGGAAGTGGCGACGGAGCTCGATCACCTCGTCGATGACGGATGCCGTCGGTATGGGTGATGTGGGGGGATCGCCGCTCATGGCACGGCGACCAGGCTATATCCACGTGCCGTGGCCCGCACGAAGCTGAGACCAAGGCCGGCCTCCACCAGGTCGAGGCGCCGCCTGAGGGTCAACAGCGCCGAGTGAACTGTGGAATGCGCGGCGTCGCTCCTGAATAATCCGGCCTCGATCAAGTCGCGCGCGGTCGCGGGCCTGGAGCCCTGGGCCAGGTGGAGCACCAGCGCCGTCTGTTGGGGAGTGAGGCGGATCTCGGCCTCGCCCAGCTTGACCATCCGCCTGGTGGGATCGAACTCCAGGCGTCCGAAGCGGTAGCTGCCGGGTCGCCCGGTGCCCCGCTCGACGAGGCGCGCGGCGAGATCGGAGTAGATGTGGGCCATGGGGACGTTGCCCTTCACGAAGTACGAGCTGGCGCCGAGCTCGTAAGCCTTGCGGATCGCGGCGGAGTTGACCTGGGCGGCGGACAGCACGATCACCGGCAGGCCCGGGTGATGGTGACGGATCCACGTGAGGAGGTCGAAACCGGCCTCCTCGCCCTCGTCGAGCACCAGGTCCAGCAGCACCGCGGCCACGCGCTCGCGGGCCAGCAGCTCCATCGCCTCGGGTGCCGAAGACGACACGGCGGGGCGATAGCCAAGGTCGTGGAGGTCGATCCGCAGCTGCTGCTGCATGGCGGCTTCGTCCTCGACCACCAGGACGGCCGATCCGAGCACCTCGGCCGGCCGGTAGACCTCTAGTCCCGGAGGCAGCGGCGGCAGGCGCACTTCTCGATTCCTGGGCGTCGGCTCTCTTTGGCTGCTGATCCTGTGATTTTCCAAGCAATTGCCCTACATTAGTCTTAACGATAATTGACTTGATCTGAACAAACACTCTTGCTCGTAGCGGCGCATACTGCCAGTCGGGTTACGTTCGAATTGGAAAAGCCAAGGGGAGACATGGGGATGACGTGGAAGTTCAAGGTGCTGAAGGGTGCTTTTGCCCTGATGATCGTGGCCGGCCTGGCCATGGCAGCGGGCGCAAACTACTTCGACGACTTTTTCAACTACTTCTGGTAAACCACAACTAGCCTTCACCCCGGCGCTCGCGTGAGCGCCGGATCGCCGGCGGCAGAAGGGCATATAGATCCGCCCGGTCGACCGCCTTGCTCATGTACCCGACCACGTCGGGATCGTCGGTCCCGGATGGGAAGACGGGATACGCGGTGTAGAAGATGACCGGCAGCTTCTGCCCACGCGCGCGCAGCTCGTTCAAGAGGCCCCAGCCGTCCATCGGCTCAGGCAGCATCAGGTCGATGATCGCCACCTCCGGGTTGTCTGCATTGGCCCGCTCGAGCGCCTGGTCCGCGTCTTCGGCCATGGAGACCTTGTACCCGAGCATGCGCAGGTCGGTCTCCAGGATCACCCGCCAGGCTCGCTCATCGTCGACGACGAGGACCGTCGAGCCGCGGAGATCGTCTGGCGTCGGAGCGATAGGTTTCGGCGGAGTGAACGGCAAGGGGTTCGTGGCGCAGTATATCGGTGGCAATGCCTAGCCCGGCCCGCAAGCGGTTGAGAGGCCACCCTGCAGTCACGCCGCCCAAGCGCCGCGAGCCCAGGGTGTCTCCGGCTGCCCCGCCCGCCGGCCGGCGCTCGCCGAAGGGATTCCCGCCATCGACGCCGGCCGCCCTGGTGCACGAGCTCGGGAGCTGCGTCACCGAGGCGGACATCGTCCAGGTCCTCTATCGAGGACTGGAGCCGCTGTTCGGCTACGACGTGGTCGTGCTCACCGCCCTGGAGCGTGAAGGCTGGTATCACTCGCTCGCCACCGACTCCGGCGTGCTGCAGGACATCCGGCGCCGGCCTCTCGCCAGCTCAATGTTCGCCCAGCTGTATACGAACCCGCGCACAACTCTCGTCCCGGTCAAGGACCCGACGCTGGAGGCTCAGGCGAAAGGACCGGGAGCCGGGCAGACGCCCAGGCTCGTGATCTGGGTGCCGGTCGAGCACCAGGGCGAGCTGATCGGCAGCGTCATCTACCAGGCCTATCGAAACCGCCGCGTGCCGGCGAGCGAGATCGCGTTCCTGGAAGAGGTGCATCGGCGCCTGGGGGTGCTGGTCGCCAACGCCTCGCTCAACGAGCTTACCCGCAACCAGGCGCGCCGGTTGGAGGCGCTGAACAGCATCGCCCGGGCGATGGCGTCGACCCTCGACGAAGCGAGCGTACTGACGGCCCTTCACACGACGCTCAGCGTGCTCCTGCCGGTCGACTCCCTGGACATGGTGTCGCTGGCCCAGGACCGGGCCGACCGGGCCAGGCTCCTGCATCTCGAAGCCGATTCCGCCCCCACCTCGAGGTGGATCTCGATGCGGTCCGCGGAGGCCGCGCCGGCCCGCACCGTCTTGCGCGACCCGAAGCCGCTGCTGCTCCACGAGCCGACCTCATCCCTGTGGGTGCCGATCAAGGAGGGCGGTGTCGCGCGCGGGGCCCTGGGCATCAGGTGTTCGCGCCCCTACGCGTACGAAGCCTCGACGGCGGCCTTCCTCGAGCTGGTGTCCGACGAGGTCACGCTCGCGCTGCGCAACGCGCGGAGCTATGAGGCGATCGAGGACCAGAGGCGCCAGCTCGAGGTGGTCAACTCGATCGGACGCCGCCTGGCGTCCAGCCTCGACCGCTGGTCGATCATGCGGACCCTTCGCGAGGAGCTGGCCGCCTTCCTCGATTTCGACGGCTTCATCCTGGCCACCATCACGCAATCCGCCGAGGGCCCGATCGCGGAAGGCTACCAGTACGTGGCGGGAGTCGAAGAGGTCGTACCACCGGTCGCGCTCGCCGTCACCGGGCCCTCGCGCGAGGCGTACGAAACCGGCCGCCCGGTGCTCGTCCGCCACTCTCCCTGGGCGCGCAGCTTCGAGCGCAAAGGCCTCGAGCGCGAACGCTGGAACGTCGGCCGTGGGGCTGCCGTGTTCGTATCTGGGGCCCCGGGCAAGCATCGCGACGTCTCTCGTTCGTTTGTCTGGGTGCCCGTACTCAGCGGCGATCGGATCACCGCGATGCTTTCGTTGCAGTCCTATCACGACGGCGCGTTCGACGACTGGCATGTGAGGCTGTTGCAGGACGTCGCCGCCCATGTCAGTCTCGCGCTCGCCAACGCCGACCATTTCGCGCAGGCGCAGGCCGAGCGCGCACGGCTGGAGGCGCTCCACCTTCTCGAGATGGGTGTCGCGGGCGCCTCCGACGAGAGCCAGATCGCGGAGGCGGTCTTCGCCGCTGTGAGCGACTACACCGACGCGGCGCAGATGGTCCTGGCGTACCTGGATGCAGCCGGCAGCGTCGTGGGGTTCACTGGAGACCGCGCTGGCGCCGCGAAGCCCTTCGGTCCGACTCCGATCGAGGACACGCCTTCCTTCCACCGGTTGATCGATGGCGGCGGGTCGGTGATCGAGACGATGCCTTCCGACGAGGAAGGCGATACCGCGCCCCAGAACGGCCACCACACGACCACCCCGAGCCACGTTGTCTGGGTGCCTGTCATGCAGGGTGACCGGGTGGTGGCCGGCATCTCGGCCGAGCGCGACGACGGCGGCCGCTTTCCCGCTTCGCACATGAAGCTGTTGGAGGCCGCCGCACCCGTGGTCGGGATCGCACTGCGGACGATGCGCCTCCACCATGCGAATGAGCTCGCGCTTGCGCAGTCGGTGCGCATCCAGGAGCTTGCGGCGCTGGCCGGCCACGACCTGATGAGCGTGGTCGCAAACATCGCGGACCAGGCGCTAACGATGCTCGAGGGTGCCGGCGTGGTGTGCTGGGCGTTCGACACCGAGGGCCGCATCAGCGCCACGAGAGGGAGCGGCGATCCCGCCGCCGAAGGCGTCCTCGCGTGGGCGGGTTTGAACTCGGAGGACAGCTGGAGGGACGCGCCGGCGGGATTGGTGACCGGCGTGGCGCGAGAACAGGCATGGAGCCTGATCCCGCTCTGGTACGGCGATCGCCTCGTCGGCGCCATCGGCTCGGTCCATGCTTCGGCACACCTGGCGGAGCCGGGCTCGGCCGCACTTGATTTCGCGCGCCACGCAGCGGTCGCGATCGAGAACTCCCGGCTGGTGGCGGAAACCCGCGGTCGCATCCGAACACTGGAGGCGGTGGCCGCTTTCACAGAGCTGACCCCGACGGAGCCCGAGCGCGCCCGCTCCGAGATGGCCCGCCTGGTTGGCAGGGCGCTGGCGAGCTCGCAAGGCGAGCTCTGGCTGCTCGAGGACGGCCAGCTGGTCCGGCGGGCGATCGAAAACGAAGCGGTGCCACGGGTTCCGATCGCCGACAGCGTCGGGCTCCTGAATGCTCTGCTTTCACCGACCGGCGGCCGGAAGCTGCGAGCGCTGCTGGACCTGCTCGGCGCATCCCCCGACGCGTTCGCGATTCCAATCCAGGTCGAGGGCCGCCTCGCGGGCCTTCTGGTGGCGAGGATGACCGCTGGAGCCTCGGAGACGCGGCGGCTTGCGGCCGTGCTCGCCGGTCAGGCCGCCGTCCTCATCGGGCAGCTCGAGCTGGTGGACGCGCTGGACCGGGAGCGCCGGATGATGAACGCCATCCTTCGCCACTCGCCTGTGGGCGTGATGCTCGAGAACGCCGCCGGACGCATCGTCTATGCGAACCCCGAGGTGGAGTCGATCTACAACCTCCAGGCTTCAGAGATGCCAGGCCAGAAGCCTGCCGAGATATACGCGGCGGCCGGCGCCGTGGCCGGCGACGACGGTGATGCGGATGGCACGCTGGAGCTCCACCTGCGCGACCCGGACCGCATCGTCCACGTGCGGCGGGTGGTGATTCCCGGTCTCGAAGGGGAGCCCGCCGGAATCCTCACTCTGCACGAGGACGTCACGGCTCAGCGGCTCGCCCTCGAAGCCAAAGACCTGATGCTGCGAGCGATCGGCCACGAGGTGCGGAGCCCCGCGGCGGCGATGAAGAACACGCTTGCGGGGATCATGCAGTGGGACAGCACCATAGACGCGGCCGGCCGGCGCGAGCTGCTCCAGGAGGCCTACGAGTCCTCCGATCGCCTTCTCAGCCTGGTCGAGAGCCAGCTGATCATCGCCAAGCTCGAGACGCGGCATTTCGAGCCCACTCCCGAGCGCGTCGACCTGGCTTCGGCGCTCGACGGTGTGATGGCGGTCCTCCACCACCGCTACGCGGAGCGCGCTTCCGCGGTCGAGGTCAGCCTGCCGGAAGGCCTGCCGGCCGCCGCGTGCGAACCGACCCACCTGGCGCAGGTGCTCACCAACCTGATCGGGAACGCCCTCGAGTACACGGACAAACCCGTTCTCGTGAAGGCGCGCCCGGAGCCTCTGGGCTGGCTGGAGATCACAGTTGCGGACCATGGGTCCGGCCTGCCGACGGCAAGCCTGGACAGGCTGTTCGAAAAGACCGGTCCCGCCGGGCGCAACCGCTCGCAGGGTGGCCTTGGGCTTGGGCTCTATCTGTGCCGGCTCGTCGTCGAGCGCTCCTTCGGAGGTCGCATCTGGGTCGACTCCAGCGATCGGTCGGGGACGACTTTCAAGTTCATCGTCCCTTCGATCGACAGGACCACGAAGAACCAGACCCGAGAGCCGGCGGCAGCCGGCAGCTAGGTGGGTCGCTTCAGCGCTACGCATTGGCTGTAGCGAGCGGGGGACGGCGCGCTCCACAGACAGGTCCAGCCTGGGTCAGGGTTGGCGGCGGAATGGAGTCGATCCCCGACCACCGCCGCCACGGGCCCGCGGACGTCGACTTCCCACCGCCCGGAGGGCCATGGAAGCCGCTGGCGCTCAACGGCAAGCTGGTCGGGTGGTCCGAGGATTCTGGACTCGCACTGGCAAGGCGGAGCGCCGAGCTCGGCCAGCAGCTCGCGGACGAGCATCGTGCCCACCTGCTGAGCCGGCTTGGACACAAGCTGCGCTCGGCGGTGCTCGCCCTGCAGGAGTCGTCTAGGCAGGCAGCTTTCGGACGTCCGGAGCTGTTGGAGGCGGTCTTCGAGCAGGCACAGGAGGTGGGCCGGCGCGCCGCCGCGCTCGAAGCCGCGGCGGTGCAACCCAAGGAGGGCGCTCGCGGCGTGGTTCTGGGCGCGGTCCTCAACCTCGCCCTTCCGAATGCGGATCGGCGCCTTCCATCCGAGGCCGTCGTGCTGGGGTCCGAGCCCGCCCTCGTGGAAGCTTTCACGCGAGCCCAGGAATGGATGGGAGGCCGAGGGGTCACCGTTTCGGCCGAACTGATGGGCTCGTGGTGGAAGGTGACCTTGTCGGCCGCCGGCCCCAGGCGGCCGTTGCCGGTGCCTGAGATGGGCGAGCCGCTCATCCGGCTTATCGTCGAAACCCACCTCGACGGGTGGCTCGATGCAAGCTATGCCGGCCGCGCGGACATCTACCTGCCTGCCCAGCACCCCCGTTGACGGCGGTCAACCGTGTGATTGCACCCAACCCGGGTCCGTACACGGGTCCCGGCACCAACACGTGGATCGTGGACGGCGGCCCGGTGGTCGCTGTGATCGACCCGGGACCCGACGACGGCGGCCACCTGGCGGCGATCGATCGAAAGCTGGCCGGCGCCACCGTCGGCGTGGTGTTGGTGACGCACTCGCATCCGGACCACCTGCCGCTGGCAAGTCGATTGGCGGCGGCCCACCGCGCGTCCGTGCGCCGGTACCCAGACCTGGGCGATGGAGATGTCGTCCGAGTCGGACGCTTGAACCTCACCGCGCTGCACACGCCCGGCCATAGCCCGGACCACCTGTGCTTCTGGGTCGCCGAGGACCGGGCCGTGTTCACCGGAGACCTCGTGCTCGGCAGAGGCAGCTCGATGGTGACTTATCCCGAGGGAAACGTGGCTGATTACCTGCGCTCGCTTGACGCGGTGGCAGGCTTGCAGCCGAAGATCCTTTATCCGGGCCACTGGGACCCGGTGCCGGACGCGATGGGGAAGCTCCACGAATATCGGAGCCACCGCCTGGAGCGCGAGGCGCAGGTGCTCGCCGAGGTGAGGCGAAGCCGAGGCAACACGCGGGATCTCACGCGCCGGGTCTACGGAGCCGAGGTGGGGGACGAGCTGATCCAGGCCGCGGAGATGACCATGCGAGCACACCTGAAGAAGCTGATCGACGAGCGCAAAGTGCGCGTCAGCGCGGAAAGCGGCGAAGAGGTGTTTGAAGCGGTCGGATGAGAGGCGGTCATCGAAATCGGCGATTGACGTAGCCTCAACCCTGTGACCGACCTGAGGCCGGCGATTCTTTCCTTCTCTGCGACCGACCTCGAGGCATGGCTCAAGGCGAACAACGCTGAGCCGTACCGGAGGCGCCAGCTGCTCGGCTGGCTGGCACGCGGCGCGGCGTCGTTCGAGGAGATGCACGACATCCCGAAGCCACTCCGCATCGCCCTCGATCGAGACTTCCGGAGCGCCTCGCTGAGGTCCATCGCGACCACCCAGGCCGACCGCGGCCTGACCTCGAAGACGTTGTACGAGCTGGACGGCGGCCACTCGGTCGAGGCGGTCGTCATGCGTTACGCGGACCGTTCGACGCTATGCATCTCATCGCAGGCGGGCTGCCCGATCGGGTGCCCGTTCTGCGCGACCGGCAAGTTTCCATTCGGCCGCAACCTCAAAGCCCATGAGATCGAGGAGCAGGCGATGGACGCGGTCAGGCTGCTCGCGGGTGAGGGGAGGCGCCTTTCGCACGTCGTGTTCATGGGCATGGGCGAGCCGATGGCCAACTACCAGGCGGTCATCGAATCCATCCGGCGGATGACCGATCCGGAGATGCTCGGCATCAGCCCGCGGCGAATCGTCGTCTCGACCAGCGGACTGATACCGCGGATCGAACAGTTGGGCGGCGAGAAACTACCGGTGACGCTGGCAATATCGCTGCACGCGGCGCGCGACGAGCTTCGTGACGTGCTGGTGCCCGTCAATCGCAAATACCCACTCGAGGCTCTGATCAACGCGGCCCAGGGTTACGCGGAGACGTCGGGGCGGCGGGTCAGCTACGAGTGGGTGCTGCTGGCGGGAGTTAACGACACCGAGCGCGATGCGAAGGAGCTGGGCAGGCTGCTGCGGCGCAAGCTCGCGCATGTGAACCTGATTCCGTTCAACCCAGTCGAGGACACGCCGTACCGCGCTCCGGACCGCGCCGCGATCCGTCGCTTCAAGGACCTGGTGGAAGAGCAGGGCTTGAACGTGACAGTGCGAGATACTCGCGGTCGCGACGCCGACGCGGCGTGCGGTCAGCTGCACGAGCGTGTCATGCGCGAAAAGGCGACCGTCGCCGCGCGCGTAGGGTCGTAAGGAGACCGGGTCATAGGCGGCATGCTCTACGCCGGAACTTCCGGTTTCAGCTACGTGGGCTGGAAGGGAAAGTTCTATCCCGCAAAACTGCCCGGGACTCGCTGGCTCGATTACTACGCACAGCGGTTGAACGGCGTCGAGCTGAACGGAAGCTTTTACCGCATGCCTCCCGAGTTGTCGCTGCTGAAGTGGGCGACAGAAACGCCTGCGTCATTTCGCTTCTGCATGAAGGCGCATCGCGGACTCACCTATTCAGCTGAAGGTTTCGACCGCATCGGCCTGGCTCGGATCTTCGCCGAACGCGTCGGGGCGCTGGGCGAGCGCCTTGGGCCGGTGCTGCTGCAGTTCCCGCCTGCACGCCAGCGCAACGTCGGCCTTCTCGACTCGCTGCTCGGCGCGCTCGGCCGGACGGTGGCGGCCGAGTTTCGCCACGACTCGTGGTTCGACGAAGAGACCTACCGCGTGCTTCGAGCTCACGGCGCCGCGCTCGTGGTGACGGACGAGGAGAAATGGCCTCGGGCGCCGCTCGTCGAGGTGGGACCGATCGCGTACTTCCGGCTCCGTCGCGGGTATGACGCCACGTCGCTTGGGCTGTGGCTGGCGGACGTGAAGGCCGCGGTGCATGCGCACGAACAGGTTCACGTCTATTTCAAGCACGACCCTGAGGCGCCGGCGCTCGCCGAACAGGTGCTGCGGTCGGTGCCCTGAAAGTCAGGCCGTAGTCAGGCCGCCGCCTCCTCCTCAGGCTCGACCGGCTGGTTGGAGCGCTTGCGGCGGAAGAGGATCGGGATGATGACGACCGCGATCGCCGCCATGAGCAGCGAGGCGAGCTGAGCTTGGCGAAGGCCCGCGAAGACCGCTGGGTCGGTGCGGAAGAAACTGAGGAAGAATCGACCCAGCCCGTAGAGGCCAAGGTAGGTCAGGCCGAGGACGCCGTCGGGCAGCCTCGCCTTCAAGCGCTGGTGGAAGGGAAGCAGCGCCCCGAACAGCACCAGCGTGAGAATCATCTCGTAGGCAACCTCGGGGTGGACTACCTGGCCCGGCTGGCCCAACGTATCGGGGTTCACGTACTTGACGCCCCACGGAAGGTTGGTCGGCGTGCCGTGGTGCTCGCCGTTGATAACGTCTCCGATGCGGCCGATCGAGAGTCCGATCATCGCCGCCGACCCGGCCGCGTCCATGAGCTTCCAGTAGGAGAACGCGGCACGTCGCGCCCAGATGTACGCCCCGACCATGGCGCCGAAGAGCCCGCCCCACTGGCTGATTCCGCCTTCGGTGACGTAAAAGATCCTGATCAGCTGGCCCGAGAAGAGCTTGAAGTTCTCCCATACGTAAAGCAGGCGGGCGCCGATGAGCCCGGCCACCACCATCCAGGCCACGCCGTCCGCGCCGTGGGTCACATCCACGCCGTCCTTGCTGAGGAGCCACAGCCCCAGCCTGGCGCCCGCGAGGATGCCCAGCACCGCGAACACCCCGTGCCAGGTGATGAGGAACGGCCCGATCCGGAAGAGGTTCGGCTCGAGGTCGATGACGATCGTCAGCGGAATCAATCAAGGACCCCCGTAACTCGGGCGAGGCGCGCCATGGCGACGTCCCTGGGCAGCAGCGCGAGCGTGTAGTCGATCGGCGGCGATATCTTCTTGCCTGTCAACGTCTGGCGGATCGGCATGAACGTCTTGTTGGGACCCAGGCCGGACGACTCGACGACCTTCATCAGTGCTTCGTGGATCGCGGCAGGCTCCCAAGGCACTCCGTGCAGCGCCTCCATGGCTGAGCGAACGCGGGCTGCCGCATCGTTGTCGAGCGCAGGCGGCTCCGGATCGGTCCAGAGGTAGTCGAGCAGCTCAACCGCCGCGGCGAGCTTGGGCAGCCTGGTCTTGAGCGCTGGGACCGCACGCATGATGGTCGCCTCTTCGAGCTGCGGAAGGAAGGGCCGCAGCCGCTGTGTAAGCTCCGTGTCGTCGAGGGCGCGGATGTACTCGCCGTTGATCCAGTTGAGCTTCTCCCAGTCGAACCGCGCGCCGCCGTGCTGCACGCGGTCGAATGAAAAGACCTGCACCAGCTCATCGAACGAGAAGATCTCCTGGGAGGTTCCGGGGTTCCATCCCAGAAGGGCGAGGTAGTTCAGCAGCGCTTCAGGCAGGTAGCCCTGCTCGCGATAGAGCATGAGGTTGAGCTCTTGATGCTTGCGCTTCGACATCTTGCTGCCGTCGTGGGCGAGGATCAACGGCATGTGCGCATAGGCGCGCGGCCTTGGGTAGCCGAGAGCGTCAATCGACATCAGCTGATATGGCGTGTTGGACAGGTGCTCCTCGCCCCGGATCACGTGCGTGATCTCCATCGTTGCGTCATCGACTGGGCTCGCGAAGTTGTAGGTCGGAAATCCGTCCGACTTGACGATGATGAAATCGCCGATGAGGCCCGCGTCAAAGCTCATCTCGCCGCGGATCATGTCGCTGAACTTGATCTCACCACCTGGAACCTTGAACCGAACCGTGAATTCCGTCCGGCCCGCGGGCGGGTGGCTCAGGCACCGGCGCGAGTACCTGTAAGGGCGTTTCTCGGCCTGCGCCTGCTTACGTTCGGCATCCAGCTCCTCGGGGGTGCAGAAGCACCGGTAGGCCTTGCCGTCGGCCAGGAGCCTCGCAGCGTGCTGCTTGTAAACGTCGAGGCGCTCGGACTGACGGTACGGTGCGAAGGGCCCGCCCTTGTCCGGGCCCTCGTCCCAGTCCAGGCCGAGCCAATGGAGACCTTCGTAGATGACCTGTTCGTACTCGGGACGATTCCGCTCGATGTCGGTGTCATCGACGCGGAGGGTGAAGGTGCCTCCCTGCGCGCGTGCAAAGAGCAGGTTGTAGAGCGCGGTGCTGGCGGTGCCCAGGTGGGCAAAACCAGTCGGGCTTGGTGCGATTCGCACACGGACTGAGGATCGATCAGGCACCGCCATACTCTAAGTGGCCCACGCAGCGGACTCGGGCGGGGGACACTGTGGGGTGTGTCAGGACTGCTCGCCCTCGTCGGAGGCGATGAGTTCAATCCCGGCAACGAGGAGCAGGATCGCCTGCTTGCGGCGGCAGCCGGTCGGGGTGCGGCCTTCGTGGTCCCGACCGCGGCCGCACGGCAGAAGCCGGAGCGGTCGGTCGAGCACGCGACGGCCTGGTTTCGCCGGTTCGGCCTCGAGGTGCAGGAGCTGCCCGTTCTGAAGCGCACCGACGCGAACTCGGCCGTCCTGGTCGATTTGGCGCGGGCCGGCGGCTTCTTCTACCTCGTCGGCGGAGATCCCGGATTGGTGGCACGGGTGCTGCGCGGATCGGCGGTTTGGAGGGCCATCTTCGAGGCATGGCGCGACGGAGCCGTGCTCGCGGGCTCGTCCGCTGGGGCGATGGCCCTGTGCAGCCACACCCTGGTTCGAGCGAGCTGGCCGGTTCATTTC
>JBGPOC010000013.1:0-16353 GCA_041487825.1 Candidatus Dormibacteraceae bacterium
AGCACTTTCGCCCTCGCTGCGTAAGCAGTAGAGCGTGAGTCCCGGGACTTAGATCCCGGGTGTCGCCCCCGGTCAATCCGGCGGACTGGGGAACGGCATTAAAACAGACCGGATTGCCGCATCGAGGGCGCCTCGGCCTTGATGCGGGACACCCACCGCGGCTGGCAAAAGCGGATCCCGTCGGGAGGAGCCGCTAAGCGAGAACCAAAATCCTGGACACGCTCGTAGAGATCCTGTAGGAGACTGCTTCGGACGCGGGTTCAACTCCCGCCGCCTCCACCAAGCCGAACCCGGCTTGAACAAGGGCGAGACGCACTCACTCCTGAGCAGGCCCAATCGCCTCAGAATGCGGTTTGGGATCCTTGAGTGAACAACCACCGGCCGAACTCCTACCGGGTGGCAAATTTCCGGGCTGGGCTGCTCTCGTCGGAATGCTCGTGTGTCCGCTGATCGGCCTGTTCATGGTCGGCCTCACCACTTGGAAGATGCGGTCGAAGGTGCTTGTCGGGATCGACGGATCCATACTCTGGATCGCCGCGTTTGCGCTGATGATCTTTCTTCACCGAGCAGGCCCGACGGGGGCGTAAGCCGCCCTTGTCCTAGCGGGACGGGGCGAGGATGACGAGCACAGCGTCGAAGACGAGGTTCGCCGCGTTCAGAAGGACCCCGATGATGGCCAGGTTCCTGCGGACGCCCTTCCTGAGCGCCACCACACCGGCGACGAGTCCCAGCACGAACAGCACCACTCCGATCAAGAACAGGTGCGGGTCCAGGAGCGAGACCGCCGCGCCGGCCACGGAGAGGCCGATCGAACCGGTCGACCAGTCCAGCGTCCAGCGTCCGCGAGCGGGCGACACGAGCGGACTATAGGCGGGAGCCGGCTGGAATGGCCGGGGGGTCGTCCACGGTATCGGTAATCATGAGCAGCACTTTTCTGCAGTTCAACCGGGCCCTTATCCAGGACCTTCGCACGCACGGCGGAAGAGCAACGTCCGGACCTTTCATGGGCCGCGAGATGCTGATCCTCACGACCAAGGGGGCGAAGTCAGGCGAAGCGCGAGAGAACCCGCTCGTCTACACGCGAGACGGCGACCACTTCATCATCGTCGCCTCCAAGGGCGGGGCCCCGACGCACCCCTCCTGGTATCACAACCTGGTCAAGCACCCGGACGTCACCGTCGAGGTGCTGGGCGAGAAGTTCAAGGCCCGGGCCCAAGTCCCACAGGGTGACGAGCGCGAGCGGCTGTACCAGCAGCATGCGAGCATCAATCCCAACTTCCACGAGTACCGTCAGAAGACCACTCGCACGATCCCGGTTGTCGTCCTGGAACGGCGCTAATTCGTAGCGACCTCGCCGCAAACCCGGTAACCTTCGGCCCGGTGCCGATTTGAACCATCTGTGGCAGCGCTTCCTGCTCGCAAGCTCGCTCATCGTGGGCCTGTTCATCGGCGTCGCGGCGACCGTCTTCGGCTACAGCAACCTCTCGACGGTCGACGTGCATTGGTCGGTCTTCCACATCGACGGCATTCCGCTCTGGACGGTCGCCGTCGTCCCCCTGGCGCTGTTTGTGATCGCGGGCACTCTCTATCACTGGGTGGACGGCCTCCACCACTTCACCGAGCACATGCGGCACCGCCGCCGCGTTCACGAGCTGGAGGCGGAGGTGGCCTCGCTGCGCGCGCACCTCGACCAGGTCCTCGAGATGCCGGACCAGTCGACCTCCAGGCTCCCGGAACGAAAGGCGAGCACCGCATCGCTGCCGGCCGCGGACGAGGTGGCGGCCGAGCCGGCTCCTCCGCCTGCCGCACCCGCGCCCGCTGAGACCGTGGACCCCGAGGCGTCCACGCCGAGGAGATCCCGCTCCTCCCACCGCAAGCGCGCGACGCTCGAGGCCGCTGGCGACGACTCGGCGCCTGACCACTCGGGATCGCACGTCGAGGGGATGGTCGGCGACGGCAAGGCGGCCGAACACGAGGATGCCCTCGTCGACAAGGAGGCCTAGGCCGGATGCCGAATCGCCGCCGCGCCGGCCGTCTCATCGTTCCATCGCAGCGTCCGCCGGCGGACAAGATGCTGC
Organism: Candidatus Dormibacteraceae bacterium; assembly: GCA_041487825.1. Lineage (GTDB taxonomy): Bacteria > Chloroflexota > Dormibacteria > Dormibacterales > Dormibacteraceae > Palsa-872. Next base: position 2,079 of record JBGPOC010000013.1, read on the forward strand.
TCGAGCGCAGCGCGATCGAGGAGTTGGCGCACCACGCGGACCCCTGGCGCGTGCTGCGCATCCTCTCCGAGTTCGTCGAGGGGTTCGACGCCCTCAACGAGGTCGGGCCGGCGGTCACCGTTTTCGGATCCGCCCGCGCGACGCCCGACGATCCGTACTATGCGGCGGGCCGCGCACTTGGCTCCGCGCTGGCGCGACGTGGTTTTGCGGTCATCACGGGCGGCGGCCCCGGGATCATGGAGGCTGTCAACCGCGGCTGCCAGGAGGCCGGCGGGCTGTCGGTCGGCTGCAACATCGAGCTGCCCGACGAGCAGGAGCTGAACGCGTACGTCGACCTGGGCGTCGAGTTCCGCTACTTCTTCGTGCGCAAGAACATGTTCGTGAAATACGCTCGCGGCTTCGTCATCTTCCCAGGTGGGCTGGGCACCCTCGACGAGCTCTTCGAGTCGCTGACCCTCGCGCAAACGGGCAAGATCGAGCACTTCCCGATCGTGCTCTACGGCACTGAGTACTGGTCGGGGTTGCTGGATTGGATCCGGAAGGTCGTGCTCTCCCGGGGAGCAATTTCTCCTGAAGACATGGACCTCATGACCCTGACCGACGATCCGGAGGAGGCCGCCGCGATGGCCACCAGACCGATCCCAATCGATACCACCGAGCCCCGGGAGGATCCCGGAGAACCAGAGGAAAAAGCGAGATAGCGGCCGCTCCGCCTTTCGACCTCTATTTCCTGACCGACGGCGGTCAGAGCGCCGACACGGTCGCACAGCGAATCGCAGCGTTCATCGACGGCGCGACGAAGACCATCGACATCGCGATCTACGACCTCCGCCTGGAAGCCGGTCCTTCGGCTGCGGTCCTGGCGGCGTTCGACGCGGCCCAGAAGCGGGGTGTGGTCGTGCGCCTGATGTTCAACCAGGACCATCCCGGCCCGATCCCGGTGCCGCCCCCGGCAGAGGTGGACTGGGCCTTCATCGACCGCTTGAAGTCGATCGGGGTGGCGGTCAAGCCCATCAAGGGCGTGCCCGACCTCATGCACCACAAGTACGTAGTCCGGGACGTGGGCACGCCGCAGGCCGCCGTCCTGTCCGGCTCGACCAACTGGACCAACGACTCGTTCACACGCGAGGAGAACGTGATGTTCACGATCGCCTCGGCCGAGGTTGCAACCGATTTCGAGCGCAACTTCGAAGAGCTGTGGCAGAAACCCGTGGTGGCGGCCTCGGGGCAATTCACGACCTCGTGGTCGGCGCTCAGCGATGGCACGCGGCTTCGGCCTTATTTCTGTCCGGGGCGCTCACTGAAGCTGGTGCACGAGATTGCGAGGTCGATATCGGCCGCGGAAAGGAGGATCCGGATCTGCTCGCCGGTGATCACCTCCGGTCCGATACTGGGCGCGTTGGGGGACGCGTGCCAGCACGGCCATGCGGACATCTCCGGTGTGTACGATGCGACGGAGATGGACGAGGTACAGCGCCAGTGGGCTGCGCAGGCCACAGCCTCCTGGAAGATTGCGGCGTTCCAGGCCATCGCGACCGCGGTGCGATTTGGCTCCAAGCGCTCGACGCCGTACGCCAAGGGCTCTGTGCATGACTTCATGCACGCGAAGATCGTGGTCGCGGACGACTACGTCTACGCGGGCAGCTTCAACCTGTCTCACAGCGGGGAACAGAACGCCGAGAACGTCATCCAGCTCGTGAGCGCGCAGATCGCAGACGTATGCGCTGCCTTCATCGACACGGTCGCGGCCAGGTACGGCGGCCGGCCCTTGAAATTGACAGGGACCTAAGATTCCGAGCTCGCGGTTTCTCTGGGTGGGAGCGTTGGTCGCGGCGCTCGTGGCGGCGGCGGTCCTGGTCGTGCTGCCGCACCTGCAGCCCGCCACCGGCACCCTCGTCGTCATCGGCGCCGGGCGTTCGGCAGGCTCCATCCCCTCGACCTCGGTCCAGCTGCACGGAAGCGCGGGCTGGACCACCCTCGGCAAGGTCGCCGGTGTCGTGCCGGCCGCGCCGGCGCAGCAGAAGCTCCTGGCGGTGGCCGTGGTGGCGGGTTCTTACGATGGCGTCCGCCTGGGGTCGGACCAGGCGGCCGTACCCGTGGTCGTGAGCGCCGCCCAGGTCGAGCCCATCCTGCTGGGCATCGATGCCGGCCACCTCATCGCCGGCGCCGCGTACGCGGGCAACGACCAGGTGAACCTCGGCCTTGGCGAGATCTCCGGCCGGTTTGTGGCCATGCCCGCCTTTAGCCTCCAGGACCAGCTCGGACAGGCGTTCGACAGCAGCACCGCCGCCGGCAAGGACCTGGTAATCGCCGCGTTCAATACGACCTGCCGCGAGACCTGCCCGCTTTACACGGCTCTCTTCTTTCAGATGCAGAAGCAGCTGCCGGCGGGCGTGCTGCTCGTGGAGGTCACCACCGACCCGAGGGTCGACACTCCTGCCGCACTCGCTGATTACGGACGTCGCATCGGCGCAGGTTGGACCTTCGCGACCGGCTCGGCCGCCGCGCTTGCAGCGTTCTGGAAGCCTTTCGGCGTCGACCTGGCGAGCGGCGACAGTCACGTTTCGACACTAGCTCTCGTCGACCGTCACGGTTACGTGAGGCTGGTCTATCGAGGTGTGCCCGACATCGGTAACGACATCTCTCCCTCGCTGTTGACGACGCTTGGCCCGAAGGGATTGCTGGAGCTCGCCTCGCACGGCGACGGGTGGGGTGCACCCAGCGTCCTGCAGTCGCTGCTCACGATCAGCGGGCCGGAGCAGGTCGCGCCCAATGGCGGAGGTCGCGCTCCGAACTTCAGTCTCGAGGGCACCGACGGCCGCCGCATCGCGCTCGCCACCCTCACCGGCCGGCCGCAGGTCATCAACTTCTGGGCCAGCTACTGCCCTCCGTGCCGTGCGGAGATGCCGCTGCTCCAGCGGCGCGTCGGAGGTCTGAGCAATGTCGGCCTCGTCCTGATCGACGAGGGCGACAGCAGCCAGGTCGCGCGTGACTTTCTGACCTCGAATGGAATCGCCCAGGCCGCATTACTTGATTCCGACCTCGGCGTGGGGCGGGCATACGGCGTGCTTCCGCTGCCCACCACCGTCTTCGTACGCGCCGACGGCTCGATCGCGGGCCGCCAGGTGGGCCAGATGGACGATCGCGTCCTGGCCGCCTGGCTGTCGAACCTGACCACTAAGTAGACTTCGCGGGTGTCTCGGGTGGTCCTGTTTCGGCGTCTCGCGGTGGTGACCACCCTCTTCGCCTATCTCCAGATAGCGCTCGGTGGACTTGTACGCGTCTCAGGCTCTGGTCTTGGTTGCCCCGACTGGCCCCTGTGCAACGGCCATCCATACCCGCCTGCAAACGTGCACTCGATCATCGAGTACACGCATCGAGCGGTCGGCAGCGTGACCGGCGTGCTGATCATCATCACCGTGGTCGCGGCCTGGGTCGTTTTTCGAGAGCGCCGTCCGCTAGTTGCGTGGCTGGCGAGCGCGTCACTGATTGGTGTCGTCGGGGAGGGGATACTCGGCGGGGTGGTGGTCGCGAACGACCTCTCGCCTTGGCTGGTGGTGGTGCACCTCGGCCTCGCGATGATGATCCTCGGTTTCCTGATGGCGACCGCCGTGATGGCCATGCCGGCATCCAACGGCGTCCCAGACCTGACGTTCCGACGCCTGGCAATCTCCGCCACTGCGGGGACCTTCCTGATGCTGCTGAGCGGATCGACCGTGGTCGCGAGCGGTGCCGGCTCGAACTGCAACACATGGCCGCTTTGCGGCAACGGGTTCGCGTTCGATTTCTCCGGCGCCAACGCCTACACGATGCTGCATCGCGGCGCCGTGCTGGTGGTCGGACTGCTGCTGCTTCACGTCCTTTCGACGGCGGTACGGCGATGGCGCACCGTCGTTGGCATGCGCCCGATGGCGGGAGCGGCGATCGCAGTGTTCATCGTGCAGGTCGCGGTCGGAGCCGGCTCCGCCGTCGTGGGCGGAGGATTCTTTGACGGGCTCCACGTCGCGCTCGCGACGCTGATCTGGGCGGGGATTCTCGGGACCGCGCTGCTCACGTTGCCGCGCGCCGACGTCGAACCTGGCCTGACCCGCCCCATCGTCGGCAGCGGGTCGGCGTGAGCGCGATCACCGCGCCGTTCGCCGGCGGGGCGCTGCCCATCGCGCGCGATTACCTGAGCTTGCTCAAGCTGCGTATCGTCGCGCTGCTGGATGCGACGGCGGTTGGGGTGATGATCCCCGCAGCCCATGGACACCCGCGCCTGGTGCCGGTGCTGGCGGTGCTGGCCGGCGGGACGCTGGCGGCCGGCGGCGCGCACGCGATCAACTGTTGGTTCGACCGTGACATCGATGCGGCGATGAGCCGGACTCGTCGCCGGCCCCTCCCCGCGGGGCGGATCCCTGCGTGGCACGCGCTGACCATCGGCATCGTCTTGAACGTGCTCGCGTTCGCGGTCCTCTGGGCCGGTGCCAACGTGCTTGCCGCCGCACTCGCCCTGCTGGGCACGCTCATCTACGTCTTCGTCTACACGATCTGGCTCAAACGATCGACACCGCAGAACATCGTCATTGGGGGGGCGGCCGGAGCGATTCCTCCGCTGGTGGGCTGGGCCGCGGCCACGGGGCGCCTCGACCTCACGGCCTTCGCGCTCTTCGGCGTGATCGTGTTCTGGACTCCGCCGCACTTCTGGGCGCTCGCGCAGGTGATCAAGGCCGACTACGCCCGCGCGCACATCCCGATGCTCCCGGTCGTCTCCGGCGAACAATCGGCCAAGCGCCAGAGCGTCGCCTACGCCGTTCTGACCGCGGCGGTGAGCGTGATCCCGTTCTTCACGAGATTTGCGGGTGAGGTGTACTTGGCGGGCGCGGTCGTGCTCGGGGTGGGCCTCGTCGGTCTGACTGTGCTGGACCTTTCCGGACGGCGCTGGACCCGGCGCCTCTTCGCCTACTCGATCCTCTATCTGGCCTTGCTTTTCAGCCTGTTCGCAATCTCACCCTTCCTGCCCTAGGAGAGAACGGATGGAGATCGTGCGCCTCCACCTGGCCAGGATCGACTCGCTGAACAGGATCCCGGTTCACGGCTTCGTCATCAAGCATCCACGCGCGGGTGCGATCCTGGTCGACACGGGGGTCGGCTGGCCGACCGAGCTGGTGAAGGAGTGGAAGGTCGTGAACCGCCACGCCGCCGATGCTCTGGCGGAGCACGGCCTGAGCCCGGCCGACGTCCGGATTGTGGTCAACACCCACCTCCATTTCGATCACTGCGGGCAGAACGCCGTGTTCAAGCACGCGCCCTTCTACGTGCAACGGGCGGAGCTCGAGCGGGCGCGCCGCGAGGAGGAGCTCACGTCCGAGTGGTTCGATTTTGCCGGGGCACGCTTCGAGCTTCTCGATGGCGACGGCGAGGTTGCGGCCGGTGTTCGCGTGGTGGCGACTCCAGGGCACACGGTCGGCCATCAGAGCGTGGTCGTCGACACCGCGGACGGCGGCGCGGTGATGATCGGCGACGCCGCCTATACGTCGGAGATCTACGCTGATCGCGAGCAGGCGGACCTCAAAATGTGGCGCGGCCAGTATGCCGACCGTCGAGCCTGGTCCGAATCACTCGACCGGCTTCACGAGATGCACCCGCATGCGGTCCATTTCTGCCACGACACGCGCGTGGTGCCAGGATGACGTTCGGTCCGCTGGTCACGCCAGAGTGGTTGCGCGAGCACCTCGACGATCCCGATGTGCGCGTCGTCGATTTCCGGTGGTACCTGGTGGGTGGCAAGGGAAGGGACGCATACGATCGCGGTCATATCCCGGGTGCTGTGTTCGTGGATCTCGAAGCTGTGACAGGAAAGGGAGGCGGCAGGCACCCACTGCCCACCGGCGCGCAGTTCGAAGTGGAGATGCGAAAAGCGGGCGTGATGAACGATTCAAAGGTGGTCTTGTACGACGATGTCGGCGGCTCGGTGGCGTCGAGGCTCTGGTTCCTGCTCCGTTGGTTCGGGCACGAATCGCAGGCGGTCCTCGACGGCGGGATCGGCGCATGGGGCGGACCGCTGACGACTGACCTGCCTGCCGTCCGCCGTGTCAACTTCCGATCCCGCGAGCCAGATCGATCGCGAATCCTCGACTTCGACGACGTTCGGAAGCTCACCGGCGTGCCTCTGCTCGATGCCCGCGCAGGCGAGCGTTATCGCGGCGAGAAGGAGCCGGTGGACCCCAAGGCAGGCCACATACCCGGAGCGCTCAGCGCTCCATGGACCGAGAACCTGGGACCCGATGGAAAGTTCAAGTCTCCCGCGCAGCTGCGGCAGCGCTTCGCGGAGCTCGGCGTCGATGGCGACGATGCCGCCGTCGTCTACTGCGGCTCGGGCGTGAACGCGACCCACGACCTGCTCGCCATGGAACTGGCCGGGCTGAAAAAGGGGCGGCTGTACGCGGGCTCGTGGAGCGACTGGTCCAACCGCGATGCCCCGATCGCGACGGGCCCCAATCCGTAATCAATAGGGAGGGTGATCGCCAGGGCGGCGCCGGGCGCGCGCAGGGCGCACCTTTGACAGCTCCGGCCGTCACCACGCGTGCCTTTCCAAGCGCCTCCATGCGCAGCGAAACTCGGTGGGGGTTCCACGGGGGAGGCCTGACTCCCCCGTGCCGTCATCCCGGTTAGGGCATTAGGATTTCGTCCGTGATTCTCAAGGGGAAGCGGATCGTCATCGCCGGCATGAGCGACCGGCGCAGCATCGGGTACGCGATTGCGGTCGAGGCGCAGAAGGAGGGGGCTGAGATCCTGCTCACCAGCTTCGGCCGGATGATGACGATCACCCAGATGACGGCGAAAAAGCTGAACCCTGTCCCGGACATCCTGGAGATGGACGTGCAGAAGCCGGCCGACATCGCAGCGGCGGTCGAGGAGACCGGCAAGCGCTGGGACAGGGTCGACGGCATCGTTCATTCGGTCGCCTACGCGCCGCCGGACGCCCTCGGCGGCAAGTTCCTGACCACGCCGTGGGAGAGCGTCGCCACCGCGATCCAGGTGAGCGCGTTCTCGTTCAAGGAGCTGGCGGCCGGCTTCCTGCCCCTGATGCGCGAGCACGGCGGTTCGCTGGTGACGCTGGATTTCGACAACTCGACGCAGGCCTGGCCGAAGTACGACTGGATGGGCGTCTCCAAAGCCGCGCTCGAGTCGGTCACCCGCTACCTGGCTCGAGACCTGGGGCGGTACAAGATCCGCGTCAACGCGATCTGCGCCGGTCCCCTGGCCACCCTGGCGGCCAGCGGCATCCCCGGCTTCAAGGACTTCGAGGAGGTGTGGGAGCACCGCGCCCCGCTGGGCTGGGACCTGCAGGACAGGACGCCGGTCGGACGCGCCGCATGCGCCCTGCTGTCGGACTACCTGAACATGACCACCGGCGAGCTCGTGCACGTCGACGGCGGGTATCACGCGATGGGTGCAGATCTGCCTCCGGCCGACTGACACAACATCTTGTGCCGGGCGCTTACAAGCCCGCAACATCGTGCTAGGCTCTTCCGAAATCCCGTCGGGAGGAATGCAGTTTGCGAGAGTGCTTGGTGATCTACGTGGACGCCGCTCTCGACAGGAACGGCCGGGCCGGATGTGGCCTGGCCGTTTTTGTTAGGGGCCGCGCCGTTTACACAGAGTCATTCGGTTTTTCGCATTTCGGCGGCTCAGCCCAGCTCGAGGCTCACGTGTGCGCGGGGGCCCTGGACCTGGCCGCCTCTCGCTGGCCGTACCACCGGGTGATCGTGCGCACCGATTGCGCGCCCGTCGTGCGAAGCCGCATGCCGTCGAGCGACAGCTTTCGGGTCGCGGTGCACGAGGTCCGCGAGCGCTGCCGTCGCGGCTGGCGCGTGGTGCGCTACGTCAGCCGGAAGGCCAACCCCGCGCATGAGCTTGCGCGCGAAGGGCTGAAGAGCCTTTCGCGGCAGCAGGTCCTGGCCGCCGCCTAACATCAGCCCATGGCGCCAGACGAGGCAAAGCAGAAGCAGGGTGCCGCACGCCGTGTCCGCCGCAAGACGGTTGACGGCTCAGAGCTCATCCGGCAGCTGAACGATATGGTCGCCGAGCTCATCAAGGAGAACCGCAGGCTCAAGCGCCAGGTGGAAAAGCTCACCGAACGCGGATCGGCAGCTGCCAGCACCGCCGTCGAGCGCAGCCTCCGCACGATTCAGCGCCGCGTTCAGCGGGCGCTCAGCGGCCCCGTCAAGCGACGCCGGAAGCCGTCGAAGGCGACGGCGGCTCGCCGCAAGCCGACGACGAGAAAGCGCCGCACGACAACGAGCTAGCGGCTGGTGCTGAAGCCGGATTCGGCCTCCATCCGCAGGGCGGTTCGGTACGCGTCGACGATGCTGAACAGCCACAGGGTCCCGCCGCCGACCTCCATCGGCACGCCGATCAGCGCCCCGATGATGCTGAGGTCGAGGTCCAGCCCGAAAAACTCGAGACCGCCGATTCCGACCAGGTAGGCGACGCCCTTCTTGTTTTCGCCGAGGTAGAAGTGCCCCAGGCCGGGGACGACCGCAAGCGCCGCGGCGACGAGAGGGTGCTTGCGCGCCCTCATGACAGGGCCCTGGTAACTTCCGGAGGCGGGCGCGCCACAGCGCGGGCACGGGGCGTTGGGGTTGGTGAGCAGGGTTCCACATCGACCGCACAGCATCTCTGAAGCCATTTCTGTATCAAGCATGCCCGTTTTGATAGCCTCCGAACCACATGGACCTGGGCTTCACCGCGGAGGAGGAGGCATTCCGAGAAGAGGTCCGATCCTGGCTGAACCGCAACCTCCCCACCGAATGGGGGAACGGCGGCGTCGGCGGCTACCGCGAGGATGCCGACGAGGAGATCCAGCGGCAGTGGCAGCGGCGGCTCTACGAAGGGGGCTGGCTCAAGCTCTCGTGGCCTCGTGAGGCCGGCGGTCGCGCCGCCACCCCGGTCATGCAGGCCATCTATCACGAGGAGATGGCGAAGTCGGGCGCCCCTCCAATCCTTGGACGCCTCGGCGCGAGCTTGCTGGCGCCCACCCTGTTGGTCCATGGCTCGGCGTGGCAGAAGGAGGCGTACATCGAGAAGCTCCTCGCCGGCGATCTCGTCTTCTGCCAGGGCTTCAGCGAGCCCGATGCGGGGAGCGACCTCGCCGGCCTGCGCGCGCGCGCGGAAAGACGCGATGGTCGCTGGGTGCTCGACGGCCAGAAGACATGGTCCAGCGGGGCGCACTACGCGGACAAGAGCTTTCTCCTTGCGCGCACCGACCCCGATGCCGATGCTCACAGGGGAATCTCCTTCTTCCTGGTTGATATGCACCAGCCGGGAGTCGAGGTCCGGCCCATCCGCCAGATGACCGGAGGCGGCGAGTTCTGCGAGATCTTCCTGACCGGCGCGGTGGTCGACGAGCGCGACCTCGTGGGTGAGCCGGGCCAGGGCTGGAAGATCGCGATGACCGTTTTCGGTTTCGAGCGCGGAGGCCTGGCTCAGGCCGCGCGGTTCGAGCGAGCGGTCGCTCAGCTCGCGACGCTCGCCCGCGAGCGCGGGGCCGGGGCTGATCCCAATGTTCGCCAGCGGGTCGCGCAGGCCCACGTCGAGGCCCACGTGTTCCGGCTCATCGGTTTGCGCAGCTTGACCAGCGCGCAGCATGGAATCCCTCCGGGCCCCGAAGCGAGCATGACCAAGCTCTACTGGAGCGAGATGGACAAGCGCCTCCAGGAAACGGCGATCGACCTGCAAGGTCCATATGGGGCACTGTCGCCGGAGTCGCCGCTTGCGATCGAGGACGGACGCTGGCAGTACGGCTGGATGTGGGCGCAGGCCGAGACCATCTACGCGGGCTCATCCGAGATTCAGCGCAACATCATCGCCGAGCGGGTGCTGGGGCTCCCTCGCGGCAGGTGAGCTCGACTCCCTCCGTTGTCGACAGGTTGCGCGCGCGCATCGGGACACCTGGCCCGCCGACCACCACCGTGGTCGAAGCCGGGCACCTGAAGCGGTTCGCGGAGGCGATCGGCGACTCCTACCCGCGCTGGCTCACCGAAGCTCCGCCGACCTTCCTGGTCGCCCTCGCGCCCGTCACCGCGCACCTGGCGGAGGCCGAGGAATACGGCAAGGGCTGGCTGAACGGAGGCAACCGCTTCGAGTACCTGGAACCGGTCAGGGTCGGCGATGCAATCACCGCCATCGGCAAGGTGGTGGACGTCTACGAGAAGATCGGCTCGACCGGCAACTTGCTGTTCATCGTCTTCGAGACCGAGTACTTCAACCGGCTCGGCAGGACCGTGGCTCGCCTCCGCGGGACCGCGATCAGGCGATGAACGTCGCCCCCGGGGACGAGCTGCCCGAGCTGATCAAGAACCCGACCACGCGCCAGCTGGTGCAGTACGCGGGCGCGCAGGGCGACTTCTACGAGATCCACTACGACCAGGACTACGCACGCAGCGTCGGCCTTCCGGGTGTGATCCTGCACGGGCTTCTGAAGGCGGCGTTCCTGGGCCAGCTGGTGACCGATTGGCTGGGCGAGCGTGGGACCCTGAAGAGCCTGGAGGTCAGTTACCGAGGCGTCGACATGCCGGGCCGTCCTTACCGGTGCCGCGGCCGTGTGACCGGCGTCACCGGCGGTCGGGTGGAGCTCGAGATCTGGGGCGAGGATCCCGAGGGCAATCGCACCACGGTGGGCACGGCGGTGGTCGACATCACCGGCTGATCTGGCTCGGTCAGACCTCCGCGTGGAGTGCGGCCGGCCGCATCGCATTCAGCTGGTTGCGAACGGCCATCACTCCTCGCATCGCCAGGAGAACAGAGGCGTCGATCACGCAGTAGCCGCCCGCAATGACCGAAGGCGGGTTGCCCGAAGGGATGTGGGTCCATGGCGCGATGGGAAGCCAGGCCCAGTTGCCGAAAAAGGTGCCGAAGATCTCCAGCTCACCCGTGGCGATGAAGATGAAGGCGAACAGCGGCCAGCGAGGCGATCGCAGGACGAACCAGGCGAAGACCGGCAGGCATATCGCGCCCTGGAGGTCGAATCGGCCGGTGACGACAGGGAGGATGGTCAGCCCGGCCAGCGCCCAAGTCGAGGCGCCGCCGACTATCACGTGGGCGACGCGGCGTCCGTGCTGCAGCACCACTGGCGTGCGGGCTGCAAGCAAGCCGAAGAGGTAAACGAGTCCATGTCCTGGCGGCACGAACAGTGGAACGTTGTGCAGGCGGTATCGATAAAGGCCCCAGATCAGCGAACCGAATATCTCGAAGCCCGTGGCCACGACCACGCACGTCCACACCTGCCATCGCTGCTCCTTGGGAGCCTTCAGCGCGGCGAGATACAGGACGGCAAAGGTGAGGACTCCGAGGCCCCACTGCTGCCACAACGCCGTGATGCGGCTGTCGGCGAACAAGAGGATCGGCGTGTAGGCCAGCAGGTAGACGTGCAGCCAGTAGGGCTTGAGCCGGGAGGACACCGCTCGAATGGTAGCGGGGGCGGTGTACCCGCCCTTATGGGACGTCCCCCCGAGCGTTGGTCCGAAAAGCACGTCAGGCAAGGTAGCTTATGGACGTGAGCCAGGTTGATTCGGCCACCGGTTCCGCAATTGGCTCCGGCGTGCTGGGCCCCCGCTCGCTCGAGGTCCGATCCCTGATGGTGCGCTTCGGTGGGTTGGTTGCATTGGACGGTGTATCCCTCGAGGTGCCGGCGGGGGAGATCGTCGGCATCATCGGCCCGAACGGCGCCGGCAAGACGACCCTGTTCAACGTCGTCTCGGGTTTCCTGAAACCGCAGGCCGGCGAAATTCTATACGCCGGCCGGCGCATCAATGGAGTGCGGCCACACGAGTTAAACGCCCTCGGTATCGCCAGAACTTTGCAGGGACTCGGTCTGTGGCGGGGTCTGACCGTGCTTGAGAACGTGATGGTTGGGGCGCGCCGCGCGGCGCGTCCGGGCTTCCCGTTCGCACTTCTCGGGCTGAGTCGCTCAGACCGATACGAAGCCGAGCTTGCGGATCTCGCGCGGGCACAGCTCCGCGCCCTTGGCATCGAGGAGTTCGCAGGCCGCTATCCAGGTGTGCTCCCGTACGGCATCCAGAAGTGGGTTTCCCTGGCGCGTGCACTCGTGTCTCGGCCTGCGCTCCTGCTGCTCGACGAACCCGCGAGCGGGCTGACCGCGACCGAGATCAAGCAGCTCGCCGACCTGCTGCGCTCCCTCCGCGCGCAGATGTCGATTGCGCTGGTCGAGCATCGGCTGGACCTCATCATGAGTGTCTGCGAGCGCGTCCACGTCCTGGACTTCGGCCGCCTCATCGCCTCCGGCCCTCCGGAGCGCGTGCAGAAGGACAAGGCGGTGACCGATGCCTACCTCGGCGAGGAACTTGCGCTGACTATCCCGGTGGAAGAGGCCGATGCTCGAGGTTGACGGGCTCAGCGTCTCGTACGGGGGCGTCTCGGCGCTCGACGGTGTGAGTCTGCGCATACCCGATAACGGCATCACCGCCGTGTTGGGCCCCAACGGGGCCGGCAAATCGACATTGATCCGTGCGATCGCGGGCCTGGTCCGTCCACGTGCCGGCAGGGTTCTATATGGCGGTCGGCTGCTCACCGGGATGTCGCCTGAGGCCATCGTTCGCGCAGGAATCAGCATGGTCCCCGAGGGAGGCGGGATCATTCGCGAGCTCACGGTCGAGGAGAACCTGCGGCTGGCGCACCTCTGGCGCCGCGACCGGGCAGACCTCCGTAAAGCGCTGGACGAGGTGATGGCGCTGTTCCCTCCGCTGGCGGCACGACGGCACCTGCCGGCGAACTCGTTGTCGGGTGGAGAGCGCCAGATGCTGGCGGTCGGTCGCGCGCTGATGTCGCGAGCGGACCTCCTGCTCCTTGACGAGCCGTCGTTGGGCCTGGCTCCCAAGCTGGTGAGCCTGATAATGCGCACGGTGCACGACCTACGTGCCCAGCGTGGGCTCAGCGTGCTGCTTGTTGAGCAGAACGCCCGGAGCGCGCTCTCGATCGCGGATGAGGCGCTGCTTCTTTCATCAGGCCGTACCGTCGCTTCGCGTCGAGCTGGAGAGCTCGCGCACGAGGAGGAGCTCTGGCATGCGTACCTCGGCTACTGAACTTCGCGCCGGCTGATGAATTATTTCTTCGTCCTGACCCTCACCGGCGTCGCGGCCGGGATGATCTATGCGGCGCTCGCGCTTGCCCTAGTGCTCGTATGGCGCGCCACCAGGGTCGTGAACTTTGCGCAGGGCGCCATGGCGATGGCGACCACCTACGTAGCTCTGGCCGTCATCCAGGCAACCGGCAATTACTGGTTCGGTTTCGTCGCCGCCCTTGCGGCGGGCATGATCATGGGAGCGGTTGCGGAGCGAGGAATCGTCCGTTGGGTTGAGAACGGACCGCCACTCAACGCGGTCATCCTGACCCTCGGCCTCCTGCTCATTCTCGAGGCGGTCGTGCCAATGATCTGGGGTGCGCAGATCCGCTCCTTCCCGGCTCCCTTTTCGATCGCAGCCCTGGAAGTGGGCACGGCCTTCATCCCGCTCTCGCCTTTCAACATCTTCACCATCGGCGTCGTGCTGCTCGTCATGGTGGCGCTGCTTGTGCTGTTCCGATTCACAGGCCTCGGGCTCAGCATGCGAGCGGCCGCGTTCGCGCCCGAGATCGCGCGATTGCTGGGCGTGCGAGTGGGGCGGCTGCTCACGTTCGGCTGGGGCCTGGCGACGGTGGCCGGCGCTCTTGCCGGCCTGCTCGTCGCGCCGACTCTGCTGCTCTACCCGAACAACATGGACGCGATTCTCGTTTACGGCTTCACGGCCGCCGTGCTCGGCGGGCTCGACAGTCCAATCGGGGCGTTGGTGTGCGGGCTGTCGATGGGACTGGCGCTGTCCTTCATCGGCGGTTACCTCGGCCCCGACCTCGAGACGGCCGGTGCGCTCGTAATCCTGATCGCAATCCTCATGGTTCGACCCCAGGGCCTGTTCGTGCACTCGGCGGAGAGGCGCGTGTGAGCGTGCGGCCAATGTTGAACCGTGTGGGGGCGGTTCGCCCTGCGCTCCTGCGCCACTCGATTGTGGGCCTGAGCTTCGGACTGGCCGCGGCGCTGGCGGTCTGGGCAATCGATCCGTACAACCCATTCCTCGTCTACCAGCTCTCCAGCGTGTGCTACTTCGCAATCGCGGCGGCCGGCCTGACAGTCCTGACGGGCCTGAACGGCCAGCTCTCACTCGGCCATGGCGCGTTGATGGGGATCGGTGCGTACACGACCGCCGTCCTGCTCAAGGGTCACTCGGACCTGGACCCAGGG
>JBGPOC010000014.1:0-15333 GCA_041487825.1 Candidatus Dormibacteraceae bacterium
CCCCGAAGACCGGTCACATCACCGACGAGGTCCACCACCTGCGGCGGCTGCATCTCCTCCGCCGTTGGCTCCTCGGCCACCGCGCGGCCGTGGGCGAGGGGCGCATCGCGGGCTCGCGACCATCCTCTTCCGGCGTTCCGGTTGCGCATATTCGCGCGATTCCCACCCGCACCGTCCATCCGCCGCGCCGCCTTGGCTGGCTCGTGGTCATCGCCATCGCTCTGGCGGTCGGCGCTCTGTTGTGGGGGTCGACAAGCGTGCCGGTCGTCGAATCCGCCGGCAACCCTCTTTACCTTCATGGCACCGGTGTTTCCCCCGGGTGCACGCCCGCGACCATGGACCAGGTGGTCGGCGTGCGCGGGACTGCTTGCACGGTCACGTCCAACGGCACCACGTCTGTCTTTGCGTTCTCGAGCCTTCCCTCCCAGACGGTCAGCGCTGGCGTCTGGTCTTTCACGTTCTATTGGGGTGGGGGCAACGGTTCCACCCGGGACACCGTGACGGTCAGCGTCGGGGTGGTGGCCGGGGCCAGCTGCGCGGGCTTTGTGGCTTCGATCCCGACCGGGGGGACCTGGACCACCACGTTCGGCACCAATGGCGCCAACACCACCAGCCCGGTGACGGTCAGCACGAGCGCGAGCCAGGCCGCGCTGGTGATTCCGCTGAACGGGTCGCTCTGCCTCAGGGTGACCCTGGCCCACGGCACCGGCGGTGCGACCACCGTCAGTTACGACGGCACGGCCGGGGTTGCCGACACACAGCTCGTTCCACCATCCACCGTGGTCCCCGAGTCGGTGCTCGGGTTCCTCGGCCTGGCCCTGGCGATCCCGGTGATAACGGGACGGCGACGGCTCTTCTCACTGGTCAGGTTGCGCAGATGAGCAGGAGAGAACGCGACGCGCTGTACATGACGCTGCTCGCGATCACGTGCGGGCTTTTGCTGGTGCTGCCGTTCGTGACCACGTTCGACGACCTGCTCACCTCATGGGCGTTGATGCTTGGAGCCAACAACCCGCTGCAAGGAATCGTTCCCGTCGAGGCGCGAATGGTGGTCGGCCTGCTCGGTTTCGTGGGCGTGCACGCCGCCGCCTCAGGCAGCCATATCGTGATCTGGGACGGAGCCGGCGCCATGCACACACTGTTCATCTCGTGGAACTGCATCGGCTGGCAGAGCCTCATCCTCGTGGGCATCAGCTTTCTCTCGGGCCTGCGCGGACGGCAGTCGATGGAGGCGCGAGTTCAAGTTGTGCTGATCGGCGTCGCAGGCACGATGCTCTTGAACCTGATGCGCGTGGCGGCGGTGGCGGCGATCGCGGCGACCTTTGGACAAACCCCGGCGATCCTGTTCCACGACTACGGGGGCACTCTCATCGTGGTCTTGTGGCTGTTCGCGTTCTGGATCTTCGCCCAGCGCTTCATCCTGGCCGCGCCGCAGCCTGAGGAGATGGAGGCGATCGCGTGAAACGCTGGCTGCGCCTTGCGCTGCAGACGGCCCTCGGCCTCTTCCTTCTCTGGCTGTGGCTCCGCACGGTTTCGCTGCCGGAGGTCGCCAGTCACGCACGAGTGCACAGTTGGCCAGCGGTGGTCTTGATGATCATTCTGTTCCTGGTCACGAGCGTGATCAGGGCACGACGCTGGCTGTTGCTCCTCAGGCCTCTTGCGCCCGTGGGGATGGTGAGGGCGTTCGCCATGAACGCGGCCGGTGGACTCCTCAACTACGTCGTGCCGATTCGCTCCGGCGACGCCGCGCGAGCCTGGTGGCTGTGGCGGCGGCATCGGGTGCCCGCGGGCTCGGCACTCGCCACCATCGTCATCGACAAGGCCTGCGACCTCGCCGGTGTCGCGATCGTGCTGGCAATCCTTGAGATCGTGGCCGCCTCGGGCGCGGTGAGCGCGCCAAGAGGCCTGCTGGGGGCGGCGGCCCTCGCGGTCGCGTTGCTGTCGGCGGTCCTCGGAACAGCATTGGCCGGACCCAGGATTGCCCGCTCGGCGTTGGCCCGCCGGTTGCTTCCGGCGAGATTTTCCGCTGCGCTGGCCGGCCAGGCGTTCGCTTTTCGCGCCGGCGCTCGCGGGCTCTGGACCCCGGCGCTCGCCGGGCGGCTGGCCGCATTGACCGGGCTGGCACTGCTGATCGACGCGTTCAACTTCACACTCCTCTTCACAGCTGTCGGCGTGGAGGTGCCGATGCTGAAGGCGATGGCCGCCTACCCTGCCCTCCTCCTGAGCTTCGCGGTGCCCGCCGGGCCCGGTTACCTCGGCAACCTCGAGGTGGCCGGGTCGCTGGTGCTGGGCGGTGGGCTGGGACTGGCGGCGCCGGTGGCGGCGGGGGCGATCGTGCTGTATCACGCGATCACCGCGGGGTACTCGCTGGCGATTGGGCTGGTCGGCTTTCTTCTGGTCGGTGGACGGCGGCGGCTGCGCGCGGGCGGCCCGCGCAGGATCGCGGTTTTCCACTGCGGCTTCACGTACTCCGGTGGAGGCGAGCGGATTGTCATCGAGGAGGTTCTCGGGCTGAGACGGCGCGGGTTCGCGGTCGAGTGCTACGCACCGACCGTGGATGCGGCGCGCTGCTACCCGGACCTGATCGGAGAGGTCCGGGTGCGCACCTTCCTGCCCCAGCTTGCGCGCTGGTTCCCTTATCGCGAGGCGATCCAGATGGCGGCGGCGTCGCTGCTGATGCCGTTGTACTCGTGGCGCCTGCGTGGCATCGACGCGATCGTCGCGTGCAACCAGCCGAGTGCGTGGATCGCGTGGTGGGCGTCACGTCTCATCGACGTTCCGTACGTCGTGTACCTCAACCAGCCCAACCGCTTGGTCTATCCGCGGAACATCGACCGTCAGACCGGTTGGGTCGCCAATGCCGACTACCGCCTGCTGGCTGCGATCGTGCTCCGCGCGACGAAGTTCGTCGCGTGGGCCGACCGGCGCTCGGTGCAGGAGGCTGATGAGCTGCTCGTCAACGGGGACTACATCGGGGACATCATCCGGGGCATCTACCAGCGCGACGCGCTCGACTGCCCGGCCGGGTGCCACGTCTCCGCCTCCGGCTTTCCCCTGCCGCTGCCCGATCGGTTCTCGGGCGGTCTCACCATCAACGGGTACCCCGTCCGCCGTCCTTATGTCTTGCTGACCAACCGCCACTATCCGCAGAAGAGGTTTGATCTCGCGATCCGCGCCATGCAGGTGGTGCGCAAGCGCCATCCCAGGGTCCAGCTCGTGATACCCGGCCCCGCAACAGCGCACACCGCGGTGCTCAAGGCATTGACCGCGGAGCTCGACTTCGACGACGCGGTGCTGTTCCTCGGCGCGATAACCGAGGACGAGCTGAACCGCCTCTACGAGGGTGCAGCCGTCTACGTCTACCCCGCGCCGGAGGAGGACTTCGGAATGGGCGTGATCGAATCGATGGCCAAGGGTGTGCCGGTGGTGGCCTGGAACCAGGCCGGCCCGACGGTCACCGTTTCGCCTGACACGGGGCATCTCGCGGAGCCTCTCGATGTCGATGACTACGCGAACGGGATCGCTTCGCTGCTCGATGACCCGGCGGCCAACCAGGCGACCGGCGAGCGCGCCTGCGACTGGGCGCGCCGGTTCGATTGGGAGCGGCACCTCGACACTCTCGAGCGGGCGGTCGTCGAGGTGGCCCGCCTGCATGAGCAGGTGGCGGTCGAAGCGGCAACCGCATGAGGCTGCTGCCGAGAATCCTGGTCGATGACGAGGATTCAGAGGACGCAGACGAGCTCCGCACAGACAAAGACCCACTCGGCAGACGGAACGCACTCGCGGCGCCAGATGCCTCCACGCAGGCGCTCCCGTGGTGGGCGATTGCCGCGGCATGGGCCGTGGCGCTGGTGCCAAGGTTCTATGCGCTGTTCTTCCTGACCGATCCGGAGAATCCAGGCGACGGATGGCACGGCGACGTATTCCACCACTGGCAGATCGGATATCTCACGAAGGAGATCGGCCTGTGGGATCCCAACGGACCGCGACTCTGGGACCTCAAAGGGCTCGACTACTTCTGGGGCCTGATCCATCCCCTTCTCCTGGTCGTCCTTTTCTATGTGACAGGCTCGGTCGACATCGTCATCCCGCGGCTCGTCAGCGTCTTCTTCGGTGCACTGACCGCCGTCCTCGTGTTCAGCCTGTGCCGTCGTTACTGGGGCCTCGGCGTCGCCATCGCCGCCGGCCTGTTCGCCGCGCTGCTACCCACCAGCGTCTTCATCGACGCGACGGGCTTCCTCGAGCCGATGGGCATCGCTCTTGTCCTGCTCGGCATCTGGTTGTGGCCAAAGCGTGGCCTCTGGACTGGTATCGCGTGGGCACTGGCGGCGATGGCGCGCGCCGAGGCGTGGATCTTCAGCCTGGGCATGCTGGTGGCGACCTATTTCCGCCGCGCCCACGAGCGCGAGCGCCTGCTGGCGACATTCGTATGGCTCGCGCTCATCCTCGTCTATATGAAGCTGCTCCTCGACCGAACCGGCAACCCGATCTACCCGGTCTACTGGAATCTGCTTGCCAACATCTTCGGCAAGTGGGAGTTCGCGACCGTACTCACACCAGACCAGCTTGGGGCGCGCCCGTACCTGGTCGCACTCATGGTCACCGGCCTGGCAGGACTGGCCTGGAGCCTGTGGAAGCGGCCCCCGTCCTACATGTTCCTGTCCTTCGGTTTCGGGTACCTCGCCTATACGGGGCTGTCGCTTGGGCTGACGGCGTACCTGAAGAGCTGGGAGTCGTGGTTCTGGCAGGAGCGGTTCTTCCTGTTCCCGTACGAGTTTGCGGGCGTGCTCCTCTCGGTGGGCCTACTCTGGGCGGTGCCCCGGCGCTGGGGACGCCGCTTGGTCCCGGGCGGGTGGGCGGTGGCCATCATCGTCTTCGCCGCCGCACAGCTCGAGTGGGCGCCGATCCTGAATCTCTACGATGCGACGCGGGTCACCTGGTCACAGTCACGGGGCGCCGCCTCGCAGCTGATGTCCGTGTACAACCAACCGGCGTACCGCGGTCGCGTGCTGAACATCCCTCCCGACAAGCCGGCAATGCTCTACGCGATGGTCGAATACCACGGTCTTGAGGGCCGCAACGTTGTCGGCCAGCTCTACGACCCGTTCTACTACTTCGGCACCTTCGCGTACGCGCAGCATCCTGATGTGACCGCCACTCTCATGCAGTGCTGGTTCACCTCGACGCGGACCGCGCTCTGGGCGGTCGACCCGACGAAACCGCAGTACGCCCAGGTCATCGCCGACCATCCCGAGTGGTTCACGAACGTAGGCTCCGTGGACGCATACGGCTGGGCGCTGGAGGACGTTCACGTGCCGGCGGCAAGTGCCGCCGACTGCGCGTCGGCGAACAGGGTGGCATCTGGCTAGGTCAGCGGGGCGCGCTATCGGTGCGCTGCGTTTCGCGGTGGCGGGGGTCCTGATCTTCGCCCTGAGCTACGTGTTGAGCTGGCCGGTCCTGTACGACGGCCTGCAGGGAATCGACTACCTCTGGCACTGGCATCTCGCGATGTGGGTCGCAACGGAATTTCCGGGCCTGCCGTTCTGGAACCGCTGGGACCTGTCAGGCGTTCCATATCGCAACCTTTATCCAATCCTGCCGCACTGGTTTGCGGTCGCCGTGTCACGAATCTTCGGGCTCCAGCTGACGAGTGCGATGCAGCTCGTGCAGTTCGCGGTGACGCCACTGCTGGCCCTGGGCGTCTACGCGTTCTGCGACTGGCGCTGGAAGCGACCGCTGGTCGGAATCGTCGGCGCCCTTCTCTTTCTGATCAACCCGCTGAGCTGGATCGAAACCGTCGACTACATGTGGTTCGCAAGCCAACTGGGAGTCGTGCTCTTCATGCCCGCGGTCATCGCCCTCGACTGGTACTTCGATCTGTGGTCGTCGAAAGCTGAAGGCTGGCGACCGCGGCTGGCAGCGGTGCTTTTCATGTGCCTGTCAGCCGCGGTCGGCGCCATCTCGCCTGCTGCGTTGTCGGCACCCATTCTCGTGCTGCTCGCGTACGTGCTTGCAGTCAAGCGAGGCATGTGGTTGCGGTGGATGTTCGGACCCGTGATGCTGATGACGCTCGGGATCGTGGCCCTGCAGCTCTTCTGGATGGGGCCGTTCTTTGGCTTTCTCTCCTTCGTCGGCCAGAGAGCGCCTGCGCTGGTCTTCAACCCGTCGCTAGTGACCACGTTTGACATCCGCCGCCTGCTGGAGCTGATCCCGATCCGAGCCACGTTCGACGTCGATCGCTACTCCATCAGCCCGGCGGTCTGGCTGCCTGCCGTGGTCGGCCTCGCGTGCGCTCTGCGCGACGTCAGGGCACGGGTGCCTGCAGCCTTGTCGTTGCTCGGGCTTGCGCTGCTGACGATGCAATGGCTGTACTACCCGTTCGCAATCGTCCCGGCGGCGGCCACGTTCGTCGAGGCGCTCTACCGCCCCGCGGCAATCCATCTCCGATTCTTCGTTCCGCTGCTCGGCGCGCTCGCGCTTGTCACCGTGCCGGAGGCTGCGGTCCGGTGGCTCGGCACTAGGGCACGAATGCCGGCGCTCGGCCGGCTGCCCGCGCGGGCGTTCGCGGTGACGCTGACGTTGCTCATCCTCTTCGCCGACGTAGTTGCGTTCGCGGGGCACATCGCTGGCTGGCCATACAGCCTCGCGTACGGCCCAAGCTTTGAAGGCACGTACAGCTCGCACGGGCCCGACATACGAGACCTGTGGATGGCTCACACCGATCAATGCCGTAACCCCTCCCCGCCGCTGCCGGCGTGCTCGTCGGCGGCTCTTACGGAGGCGTTCTCCGTCACGGAGCTCGCGGCTGCCTGCGCGGACAGCACGGGCTCGCCGCGGACGAACGTGCCGATCTGCGCCGCCCTGGGTCCGAACCTGTCCAAGCCGGCGTGGAACCCGGCTTCCAATGGCTTGATCGGTTCAACAGACACCTGGTGCTCGGGCCGCTCCGACCCGATCTGCTCGGCGCGTTACGACCCGATCTGGCGCCAGCTGCTCGACCCGACCGGGTGGCGGCAGCCGATGGTCGGGTGCTACCTCGCCTGGTGCCATAGCGTTGTCGGCGTGCGGGACGCGTACGGGCACGTCTTCTCAGAACCGCCGCAGCGGCTGGCGGTCCAGGGCGAGGTGGAAGCCCTTGCGGCTGCCGGCCACGAGCTGACCGGAGGGGCGGTCGCGGGCACGATCGCCGTCGGCGGCGGCGGGGCCGAGCCGTCGCGCGAGCTCTACCAGTTCGTCGAGAATTCGCTGCTCAAACAGCCGGGAGTGGAGGTGAAACGGGAGCTCACCGCCATCACCGGGATCGATGCGGTCGCGCTTGGTGCGACCCAGGCCGGGCAGGCCGCCGACTATGCGTCGATGGGCTGGCAGAAGACTTCGGATCAACCGTTGGCCTACCAGGACCCCTCGCCTTCGGGGCTCGCCGCCGAGTGGCCGGCGGGAAACGCCGTGCTGGTGGTCGGGTCCTCCCAGACGAGCGCCGCCGATGTCTACAACGCGGTGTTCGAGAGGTCGGCGGCGGGGGGATTCGTGCCTTTCTCCCGCGGCTGGCTCGTGCGGGGACGATCGCCGTTCGTGGACGACTATTCCGCGGCGGATCTGGCACGGTACGGCACGATCGTGCTCTGGGGATATCGCTACCACTCCCATGACTCGGCCTGGGGACGCTTGACCCAGTGGGTCCGGGCGGGTGGGAGCCTATACGTCGAGACCGGCTGGCAGTTCGTCGACCCCGACTGGGCGGGCGGGGCCATGCCCGGCGTGCTGCCCGTCTCCTCGGCGGGCTGGGGGGCGCTCGATCCATCGGCCTCGGTCGTCGTCGGCAGTGGTTCGTCGGCGCAGCCGGACCCGACCTTCGGCGACCTGCATTACGGCGGGGGCGGGTGGGGCGCGTCGTCGGCGCCGGTCTCAGCTCTCAGGCCTGGTGCCGAGGCGGTCGTCACGGTCGGCGGCCGCGTCGTGGTGGCGCGCACCACGCTGGGCTTCGGCCGGGTCCTTTGGAGCGGCATGAACCTCCTCGCGCACGCGACCAGCACCGGGTCGGCCTCGGAGGGCACGCTGATCAGAGACCAGCTCGACTGGCTCCTGCCGGAGGCTCCGGCCCCGGCCAACGGGGCCTCGCCGGCGGCAGCCGTAAACCTGGCGCCGGCCTGGTCCGGGAACGAGGCCGTGACGATCCCGCTCATCGCCTCGTCGGGACCGGCCCTGGTCCTGTTCAAAGAGTCGATGTTCCCTGGCTGGTCCGCGCAGCTCGTGGCCGGCGACGGTTCGAGGCAGCAGGTCGCGATCGTGGACTCCGAGTACGACTACATGCTGGTGAGGCTCGACTCCCCGCCCGCCGGCTCGAGGCTCGAGTTCGTCTACCGCCCTCCCTGGTCGGAGGTCGCGGCGTGGGTGGCTTCTGCCGTCAGCCTGGTCGTCATCCTCGTGTGGCTGGTCAGGCCCGCCGCCGGAGGAGCGGTGATCGCGCGGCTGCGTGACGTCACGCGCCGAGCCCGGCGGCCGCTCGAGCGCCGGTACGTACAGCGGTGGCAGGAGGAAGAGGATGCTTAGGCGTCTTCGTCACGGTCATCGTTGCCGCCGTCCGATCCGTTCGACCATGGCCGCGAAGCCGAGCGTTTCTTTACCAACCATGGGCCCGCTTCTACCGTCCCGCTCGCGCCGACCGCCGGGAGTCGGTTGACGGTGCGCGGCGCTCCGCTGGCGCCGGCCGACTCGTTCTCATACGAGTCCAAGCGCTGGGGCTCCGCCCCGGTCCGGCCGCGGCCCGGGTACATCCAGGGCCTGAAGCTGCGCTACGCGCTCGAGGACCTTCGCGAGGTTCGTTCGGGCCTGCTGATCGACGTCGGCTGCTGCGGCGGGAACATGGCCAAGGCGATCAAGCGCGAGCGCCCGGAGCTGACCGTCGAGGGGGTCGACGTGAGCCGGTCGGCGATCGAATGGGCGCTCCGCGAACCTGAAGGCGCCACATTCCGGCTCGCCGTCCCCGAGCGGCTGCCCCACGACGACGACGTGGCATCCGCGGTCACGATGTTCGACGTCCTCGAGCACGTCCCCGACCCGGGCCGGGCCCTTCGACAGATCGCCCGTGTGTTGAAGCCGGGCGGCCTGTTTTACCTCGCGGTCCCGCTGGAGGACCAACCGTGGACCATCTACCGGCTGGTGAAAGCGGGCCGCTGGTGGCGTTCGAAGCTTCGCCACGGCGGCCACATCCAGGCGTTCTCCGACAGCGACGTGCGCTACCTCCTCGATGAGGCCGGGCTCGAGCTGGTTCGCGTGAGATGGAGCTACCACCACCTGTTCGCCCTGTTCGACGTTCTCTACTTCACCTTCCTCGACCTGCGCGGACCGGTGTCGAGCTCGGTCGAGGATTACGTCGTCGGGCGCGCCGGCTGGCATTCCTTACCCCTGCGCGCGATCTGGGCTCTGATCACCGCCACAGGTTGGTACGAGTCGCGCGCGTTTCGCTGGATGAAAGGTGGCTGCGGCCACTTCACCTGCCGGCGCCGCGAGGACCTTGTGCCCGCTCAGCCTTCAGAGGCTTCCGCCGGAGTGCGCTGAGGACGCCCACACGATCAGCTCCTTGAGTCCGCGATCGAACTGGATTCGCGGCTCCCAATCGAGCTCCTCCTTCGCCTTCGTGATGTCGCTCACGTAGTAGGTCTGGTCACCTTCACGCCAGCCTGAGAACGAGTAGGTGGGCTTGGAGTAGGTGAGCTCACCGATCCGGTGGATGA
This sequence comes from Candidatus Dormibacteraceae bacterium, assembly GCA_041487825.1. Lineage (GTDB taxonomy): Bacteria > Chloroflexota > Dormibacteria > Dormibacterales > Dormibacteraceae > Palsa-872. Next base: position 9,735 of record JBGPOC010000014.1, read on the forward strand.
CCTCGATCAGGTTCCTCTGGTTCTCCGGGCCACCGCCGACGTTGTAGACCTCGCCCCGCGTCTTGTCGATCTTCTCGATCACGATCGAGTAAAGCGCGGCGAGGTCCCTGGCGTCGAGGAGATCCCGCACCTGCGAGCCGTCGCCGTAGATGGTGAGCGGCTTGCTGTCGATGATCGAGTGGACGAAGTGTGCGACCCAGCCCTGGTCCTCGGTACCGTACTGGTGCGCCCCATAAATGCAACTCTGGCGCAACACGACAGTGTTCATGTGGAAGCAGCGGGCGTAGTCGCGAACGTACTGGTCGGCGGCGCCTTTGCTGCATCCGTACGGGCTGTGGAAGTCGATCGGCTGGCTCTCTTTACAGGCGACGTTGTTGTTCTCGAGCTTTCCGTAGACCTTGTTCGTCGATGCGAAAATGAAGGGCGCCTCGGGATTGTGCTTGCGCGTCGCCTCGAGGAGGTTCAGGGTGCCGCCGGCGTTGACGTCGAAGTCGGTGACCGGGTCGTCGAGGGACGTCGTGACCGCGACCTGGCCGGCCAGGTGGAGGATGGCGTCCTGGCCCTCGACGTGCTCGCTCAGGGCGTTGGGGTTCCTCACGTCCTCTTTGACAAAGGTGATCTCGGCAGGATGCTCGTTGATCAGCCATTTCAGGTTGCGCTCGGTTCCCGGACGACTCAAGTTGTCGAGCACCGTCACGTGCCAGCCGTCTTCGATCATCCTCACGGCGGCATTGACTCCGATGAAGCCCGCTCCACCGGTGATCAGGATTCGGCGCGAAGCTGCTCGACCAACCTTGCGCGCGGCTCGCCGCCTGGATCGAGTGATGTTTCCCGGCTCGGTGCGCAGCTCTATCGGGGTCATCGAGGGTCCCTACCTTAAGACAATCGACGTGCGGCGACCGGCGCTGCGCCGACCGCGCGGAAACATGACCAGATGCCGGATGCCGCCCGCGGTGTCTGCGGCGACCCATCCCTACGATGTACGGGTGGCACCGTCCGACCGGGCTTTATCCGAACCCGACACCCGCTCTCTTCGCTCGAACTGGGAGAGCGAAACGCGCATGGCCGCGGTGTATGACGCGCTCGCGGGTGTCGCGTCGGACGCTGGGTTGCAGCGACGACTGCGGTCGCTGGCCACGACCGAACGGCGTCACGCCGACGCGTGGGCCGAGCTGCTCAAGGCGGGAGGCGTGAAGCTCCCGGGGCGTATTCCGCGCCTCACTGCGCAGGCGCTGGCCGTGCTTGCGCGCGTCGCGGGGATCGGTCCGGCCCTGGCATTGGCGGGAGCTGCCGAGGGGCAGGTCGTGCGCGCATATCTCGGCCAGGTCTCGACGATGTCCGACCAGCACGCGCAGAGGGTGCTGCGGAATGTGCTGCCCGAGGAGCTTGATCACCAATCCCCCAACGAGATCATCGGCGAGGGCGATGACGGCGCGGCGGCCGGCGAGAGCGTCGACGCCGCCGCCGGCCTCGAGATGGTGGACGAGGAATGGCATGGCGCCGGCATCGAGAGCATCAGGAACGTCATCTACGGGGTCAACGACGGTCTGACCGCGACCCTTGGCGTGCTAGCCGGAGTCGGCGGCGCGAGCGTCGACCCGCGAGTGGTGCTCATCGGAGGGCTGTCGGCGATGGTCGCCTCAGGGGTCTCGATGGCCGGCGGCGCCTACCTCGCCAGCAAATCACAGCGCGAGGTCTTCGAGGGCCAGCTGTCCCGCGAAGCCGCGGAGATCGAGGCGATGCCGGAGCTCGAGCGGGCCGAGCTGGTGAAGATCTACCGCTCCAAGGGTCTCACTCCCGCCGAGGCCAGGACGATCGTCGGTCGCATCACCGCCGACAAGAAGGTTTGGCTCGAGACCCAGGCCCGCGAGGAGCTCGGCCTCGACGTCACCCAGTTCGAGAACCCGATGCGCGAAGGCGTCGTGGCCGGCGTCTCCACGCTGGTCGGAGGGGCGATCCCCGTGATCGGATACCTGGGCGGCCGGTGGCTGGTCGGCGAAATGTCCTCCGGCCTGGCGGCCCTCGCCATCGCCTTCATCTTCTGCGCGGCCTTCCTGTTCCTGATCGGGTCCGCCCGATCCATCTTCACGGGCAAGGGCGGCGTGCGCTCCGGCCTGGAGATGCTGGCCGTGGGCACCGTGGTCGCGGCGGTGACGTACGCGGTGGGCGTCCTCTTCCGAGCCTGAGGCGTTCGGTCGGTCAGCCGGTGGCGATGCCGCGAAGGAACGCGATGCTCACCACCCATGCGGCACCGGCCAGGATCACCGCCTCGCGCCGGTGCGACCCGCCGTGGGCATAGATGTACGCACCGGGCAGGAAGATCACCGCGAAGATGCCGTAGACGACATGGAGCAGCTCGGTCGGCCGCGCGCCCAGCCCAAAGGCAGTGAGACCGAGCAGGCCGAGCACAACCATGAGCCCAGCCATGATCAGGAAGCTCGCGCGAAAGCCGCCGCCAAGCGCCTGGTTGCGGAAGTACCTGTACGTGCCCCAGATTCCGAGCACAACCGCGTACACGAGGAGCACCCTCGCGGCGTAGCCGTGCACCGTTCCGATCGTATCGGTCAACTTTTGGCGACTCGCGTGGCTTTCAAGCCGGCGCTCCGAAGACCTGCTCGCGGAAGTAATCGACCGTCAAGCTCAGGCCTTCCTCGAGATCGATGCGCGGCTCCCACCCAAGGTCGCGGCGCGCCCGGGAGTTGTCCAGCGCGATGCGGAACACGTCTCCCTTGCGTCGAGGCCCGTGGTTGGGGGCCGCCTCATAACCGGTCAGCAGTGCGAGCTTGCGATAGAGGTCGTTGATCGTCACGGGCGTGCCGGTGCTGACATGGAAGATCCCGCCCGCGCCGCGCTCGAGCGCGGCCAGGTTGGCGGTGGCGGCATCCCCAACGTGGAGCATGTCGCGAGCCTGCTCTCCATCGCCGTCGATTACGACTGCCTTGCCGGCAAGCATCCGGCTGGCGAAGATCGCCACCACCCGCCCTTCTTCGGCGAAGAAATCCTGCCGCGCTCCGTAGATGTTCGCGTAGCGCAGCACCGTGAATTCGAGGCCGAAGGTGCGCTTGAAGGTGCCCAGGTACTGCTCGAAGCAGAACTTGCTCGTGCCGTACGGCGAGAGGGGCCGCACCGGATGGTCCTCATCAGCCGGCACCACATCCGGCTCGCCATAGAGCGCACCACCGGTGGAGATGAAGATCACCTTCTTCACGCCGTGGTCGGCGGACGCCTTGAGGAGGTTCAGGCCGCCGAGGATGTTGACCTCTGCGTCGTAGGTCGGGTCGGCGACGGAGCGAGGCACCTCCGACTGGGCAGCGTGGTGGTTGACCACGTCGGGCCGGAATGAGGCGATGAGCTTCTCGACGCCAGGCTGGTCGCGGAGGTCGAGCCGGTGCGCCTCGGCCGAGGGGTTGAGGTTGACCTCCTTGCCGGTGCTGAAGTTGTCGAGAACAGCGACCTCGTGGCCCGCCGCGACATACGCGTCGACCACGTGGGAACCGATGAATCCGGCACCGCCTGTGACCAGAATTCGCACCGGGAGTGACTCTAACGGGTTTACTTGGCAGGGTGGCTCAACAGTCCCGGCTGGCGGTCGAGGTCGTCAACGCCGTGCGCGCGCCGGTGCCCGCGTCCTTTGTTCGCCTGGTCCTTGTGCGCGCGTCATCGCTTTCCGAGGTCCAGGCACGGTTGCCCGAGGGTCGGTGCACGATCGCCGTGCGCGTCACCGACGACCAGGAGCTTCGGCGCTTGAACAACGAATACGCCGGCCATGACTCGGTGACCGACGTGCTCTCGTTTGAAGGCTCGGGCGATCACCTGGGCGATCTGGCCGTGTCGTGGACGATGGTCACGCGCCAGGCGACCGAATACGGCAACCCACCGCTCACCGAGCTGGCCCTCCTCTGCGTCCACGGGATGCTGCACCTGCTCGGGTGGGATCACACGTCCTCAGCCACGCGGAAAGAGATGGCGCGCCTGACCATCGCGGCCCTCCGCCTGTCCGACCTGGAGCTGTCACCCGGCCGGCTGTGAGCTGCGCGTAGACTCATCAGCCGGTCTGCGGCGCTCGCCGCGGGCCCAGCTGCGTCTACCCCGGTTTTCGAGTGGGTCAGGAGTTGGTTCGAGAAGAGCTCGTAATCGTTGGCCTCGGCAACCCGGAGTCCGAGTATGGCGACACACGCCACAACCTTGGTTTCGCATGCGTGCTTGAGCTGGCTCGTCGCCTGGGCGTCCGCGTGGATCGCAAGCGCTGGCGCTCGCTCGTCGGCCACCTGGAAGCCCGCGGGATCTGGTTGGTTCTGCCGCAGACGTACATGAACCTGTCGGGCGAGGCGGTGGCCAGGGTCTTGCGCGACCTCGACCTCCCGCCTCAGCGGTTGTGGGTCGTGCACGACGAGCTTGATCTGCCACTGTGCCGGATGCGGATCCGTCGCGGAGGTTCCGGCGCCGGGCACAACGGGGTGCTATCGCTCATCAGCGCGCTGGGGACCGCCGACTTCGTCCGGTTTCGGGTTGGAATCGGAAAGCCGGCACGAAAGGGATCTCCTGCCGGCCGGAGCTACGTGCTCGGGCGGTTCACGAAAGTTGAGGCGGCCGCCCTTCCCGGCATCGTCGACGGCGTCGCCGATGCACTTGAGCTTGCGTTGGAGGCTGGCGTCGCACGCGCAATGGATAAGTTCAATCGTCCCGGCGCGCTTGGCTGCGAAGAGATCCCATGACTTCGTTGTGGGAGCGCGCGATCGGCGCCACACCCGAGTTGGAGCGTTGGCTCTCGGCCGCGCCATCCGGTCTGTTCGCCGGGCGGCTGCCAAGGCCCGCCTGGGCGATCGTCGCGGGCTCGTTGGCGCGTGCGTGCCACGCGCGAGGTCGCCCGCTCGTGGTGCTGGTGGCGGCTCCCGATCGTTTCGCCGACGAGCTGCGACCATGGCTTGCCGGCCGCCCACCGACTCACGTTTTTGCCGAGATCGGCGTGTCGTTCCTGGACCGGCCGCCGGCGAGTGACGACGCGGTCAACAAGCGACTCGAAGCCCTGTCGGCGCTGGCCGGCGCTGCGAAGGAACCCAGCGTGGTGGTCTCGTCGCGCCGGGCGTGCGTGCGGATGACCATCTCGGCGGCTGAGCTTGCCGAAGGCACGCTCGTGCTCGCACCCGGGGTCGGGCCTGATCCCGTCGCCGTCGCGAACCGCCTGGTCGAGCTCGGCTACTCGAGGGAGGCTCTCGTCGAGGACCGCGGTCAGTTCTCCGTGCGTGGCGGGATCCTCGATGTCTTTCCGGCGGCGGCCGATGCTCCCGTGCGGGCCGAGTGGTCTGGTGACGCGGTGGAGACGCTGAGGTTGTTCGATCCCGAAAACCAGCGATCGGTGATGGCGATCCCCACTGTGTCGATCCGCGCCGGGCGTGAGCTCCTGCTGGGAGGCCGGCGTGGATCCGCCGCCGTCGCGCTGCTGCGCGGCACGGTCTCGCTGTCAGGTCTGCGGGCCGACGTTCGTGGCGAGTGGGAGGAGGATCTGGTTCGGCTCGAATCGGGATCCGCGTTCCCCGGGGTCGAGTTCTACTCGGCGTACCTCGACCCCTCGCGTCCATCTTTGATGGACCACCTGCCG
>JBGPOC010000015.1:0-15126 GCA_041487825.1 Candidatus Dormibacteraceae bacterium
CCACGCAACGTGTCCGGCGAGCACCACGACTGCGAACAGCTGTGCCGCGATCGCGAAACCCATCAGCAGCGCGTACGCGACCAGTCGCAGCCGGTTCCAACGCGCATGCGCGAGCAGCACGCTCGCGGCCACCGAGCACAGGGCCGCGAGGCTGTAGCCGCGCAGGTCGCGGCTGTTGTCCACGAAGAGCGGGTCGCTCGCGATGTAGAGCGCCGCGCTCACGCCTGCGAGCATCCCGAACTTTCGTGACATCACCGTTGCCATGATCCCGACCGTCGCGCCGGCGGCCAGCGCCGGCAGCAGGCGGTACACGATCTCGCTGCGGGAGCCGGTCACCGAGTAAATGACATGGCTGAGAAATGACAGGAGGACGTGGTCGTTGGTGGCGATGCTCCTGAGCGGGATGGTGGGAAGGGCCGAGTGGACGGCAAACGCGTCCAGCAACGAGGGGGTCGCGATGAAGTTGGCGAAGCTGGCCGCCGCGTCGTAGCCGAAGGAGCGACCCGCGCCGATCAGGTATACAGCCGCCGTGGTCACCCCGAGGAGGATTCCGGCGAGCACAGGGCCGCGACGACGCATGGCGGGCAACTTAACTGCTTTTCAACGGTTGTCGTTTTTTCAGGGGCCCCCTCTGGCGCTCCGCGCCACCTCCCCGCAAGCGGGGAGGACGCGCCTTACTTATGCCTCTCTACGGAATCGCCTCGATTTCCGGGAGGACATCCTCGCCGGTATAGGCGGAGGCCTGCATTCTGAAAAGGCGCGCGTAACGGCCGTCCAGGCGCATCAGCTCCTCGTGCGTGCCCTCCTCGACGAGCGTCCCATGCTCGAGGAAGACGATGCGGTCGGCTCTCCTCACCGTCGAGAAACGATGCGAGATATACACCGCGGTGCGGCCTCGGGTCAGCGTGCGCAGGCGCTCGAACAGGTCGTACTCGGCTTGGGCGTCGAGCGCAGACGTGGGCTCATCCAGCAGGAGGATCTTCGCGTCGCGCATGAACGCGCGGGCGAGTGCTACCTTCTGCCACTCGCCGCCGGACAGGTTCACGCCCGCATCGAACCACTTGCCCAGGGCGGTGTCGTATCCCTGCGGGAGGCCCGCGATCAGCTCGTCGGCCCCGGCCTGCCGGCCTGCGCTCTGGATCTCCTCGCGATTCCCGATGTCGGCTACGTTCCCAAGCCCGATGTTCTCCGAGGCGGTGGCCTGGTAGGTCACGTAGTCCTGGAACATCGCGCCGATCTGCGCGCGCAGGTCCTGCGGGTCGAGATCTCGAATGTCGACTCCATCGATCAGAATCCGCCCATCGGCCGGGTCGTACAGACGGCAGATCAGTTTGAACAGGGTGGTCTTGCCCGCGCCGTTCCGGCCCACGACCGCCAGCGTCTCGCCCGCCCTCACGGTAAAGCTCAGGTCCGTGATCGCGTTTTTCTCAGCGCCGGGGTACGCGAAGCTGACGTTCTCGAACCTGATCTCGCCGAGCATGGGTTCGGGGACCTTGACCGGCTCCGCCTTGACAGGCATGGACGGCCGCGTCTCCATCAGCTCGAAGAGGTTGTTCAGGTACAGGTTGTGCTCGTACATCCCCGAAAAGCCGCCGAGAATGCCCTGGATCGAGCCCTGCACCGACTGCGCCGCCGCCGTGTAGAGGGTCAGGTCCCCAAGGGTGAGCCGGCCTGCGATGGCCTGCAACGCCACGTACAGGTAGGTCAGCGCTGTGGCGATCGTGCTCAGGTTGCCCCATGCGAAGCCGGTCATGTAGCGCTTTGCGACCTGCGACCGCTGGCTGCCGTAGTAGGCGTTCGCGATCAGCCGGTAGCGCTCGATGAAGTAGCCGCCGAGGCCGAAGAGCTTGACCTCTTTCGCGTAGCTGTCGGTCGTGACGAGGCTGACGAGGTAGGTCATCCGTCGCAGGAGGCGCGAGCCCCAGCGGGCGATGTTGTAGCCGCGCCACCCGTACCGAGTGTCGGCGATGAACGCCGGGATCGGAGAGGCGAGCGCAAGCAGGGCGAGCAAGGGACTGACTCTAAGCAGGAGCGCGACCATCGTGATGAACGTCAGCAGGGTCTGAACCAATCCGAACGCGGTGGAGATCATCATCACCGGCCGGTTGATCGAGTCTGTCTGGGCTCGACGAAGCAGATCGTAGGACGCAGGGTCCTCGTAGAACGACAGGTCGAGTGACGCCGCCTTCTCCATCACCATCAGCTGGATGCGCATCGCGACCTCGTTCTGGAGCAGCTGTTGGGTGATGTTGCGAATGGTGCCTAGGAATGCCGTGATGGCGAACAGCGCCAGCTGCAGGATCGCCAGGAAGACGATCGCGCCGACGGCGGTGAAGACCGGGGTTCGAAAGGGAAGCGAGAGGGTGGGGTCGAGGTCGTGAAAAGTCACACGGTCGAGAACGTTGGTGTTGTGGATCAGGATGCCCTTCACGACCGCGTTGATCAGCAGCTTCGACGTGTAGGCGGCTGCGGCGGGAATCACACCCGCGACGACGGTCGCGGCGAAAAGGCCCAGCGTGGTTGCCGGGCTTGCGTCCCAGACCAACCGCAGGACGCGCGGCAGCGCGCTGCTGGTGCCCGTTACCGACTGCTTCAGGCTGAGCCAGCGACTCCGGAGATCCTTGGGGCCTTTGTCCTCGGGCGGCAGGTCCAGGCCGCCCGGATCTCCCGTCAAACCGCTGTTGGCCGGTCCCGAGTCAGGCGCCTTCCGGCGGCCCATCCACCAGAGCATCGTCGGCGGCCCGCTGTGTTGCGGAATCAACCCGTCACGCAGCTTACCGACCCGAACTGCTCGAAGTCGGGCCTCTTTCGAGTGCTAGAAAACCTGTGTTTCGCTCGATGTCGCCTCAGAGTGGCCTTGCCTGGAGCGATGTTCGCCATGTCCGCGCCCGCGCCACCGGCGGCCGATCATCACCCGCCGGCCACCCTCGGAACGTCCGCCGCCACCGGGGTTGAAGCGCTTGGTGACGCCCCCGAGGCGAGCGCCCCACGTCACGTATTTGTGAAACCGCTCCTCGGCCTCCCGCGCGATGCCGATCCGCTGGCCACGCGTTTCCTCGCGGAACCTCGCGATTCGGCCTGCAGCTGCGCCTTCCTTCTCCTCCGGCGTCGAACTGGACGGCAGACCCACCTCCGGCAAGGAGCCCATGACCACCACCTGGTCGTCCTCGACTGTGACCTCCACCCCCGTGAACCAGCCGTCCGGGAGTCTTCCAGCAAACCAACCCTTGATCGAACCGAGCTCTTTTTCATCCATGATTACAACATTACAACGTAACACGGAGGGAAAGCAAGGGGCTTTTCGGCCGGCGCACGAGACATGGCTTCGAACCGGCGGTCAGGCTGGCGGCAGGTCTCCACACGAGATGCTCGGGAGGTAGGCCGCCTCGGTCGTGTCCTCACCCAGGTGCACGTTGGGATACCAGCCCTGGGAGGGCATCGAGTAGTACTCAGCGACGGTTCTCGTGGCCGTCGCGTTTCCGGATGAGTCGGCGACCACTTCGAGCAAGGCGTAGGCGATGTTGCCGGGCTTGGCGCAGGAGCCGACGTGCACGTGCGAAACATGAGCCGATTTGGGCTCCATGCCTTTGAGCTGGATCGAGACCGTGAATTGACTGGCTCCCTTGTAGACCTGGACGGTGCCGGTGACCCCGCTTCCGTTCATGGCCGACATCGTGAAGGTCGCGGACGGAGTCGGCGCCGACCCCGCCGTCGAACCGCTCCCGCACGCGACGGCAGCCAGCAGGAACAGGATTATCGCGCTCAGTCGGGCCATGCCCGGAAGACTGTCAGCGCGTTATTGCATTCGGCTTGCGGCGGCTGAAACGATCCGCCGGACGGCTTCGATCTCCTCCGCGCTGACCGTGTGGCCCATCTGGGGATACAGCTCGACCGTCACATCGGCTCCCAAACGCCTGTAGACGTCGGCCGCCTCGAGGACTCGATCCTTCCTGACGTGGGGATCCACGTCGCTGCAGCCCAGGAACACCGGCGTTCGGTCGAAGCTGCCCTGGTAGTCACGCGGCGTCCCGTCCGGCCCGATCAGCCCCCCGCTGAGCCCGACCACCCCGCCGTACCGGCGAGCGTGGCGCGCGGCAAACTCCAGGGTCAGGCATGCGCCCTGCGAGAAGCCCAGGAGGATGACCCGATCGGTCGGAACGGTCTTCTCGACCGAGGCGAGCAGTGATGCCAGGACCTCGAGCGCTGAGCTGAGGTGGGGCTCGTTTTCCTCGATCGGCGAGGTGAACGGCTTCGGGTACCAGGCTCCGCCCGCGGCCTGGGGCGCCAGGTACGCGACTCCCGGATGCATGAGCTCGGCGCCCAACGTCATGATGTCCGCCGCGCTGGCTCCGCGCCCGTGGACCAGGATCATCGCCGCACCGGCCCTCGCGAGGGGCTCGCCCGCCTCCAGGACCGTCTGGCCTTGATGCGGCCCACTCACGCCATGAAGAGTTTGTGGCATCGGGATACGTACTATGACGGCGCGATGCCCGGCGTGTTCAGTTACTCAAACCCACGCATGATCCATTGGGGCCCAGGCTCGCTGGCGCAGCTTGCGGCTGAGCTCAAGCGGTTGCAGGCGAAACGCGTCGCCCTCGTCACCACCCGCTCCCTTCTCGCCGAGGGCCGGCTGGTGGCGCGCGTGCGGGGTTCGCTGGGCGAGGCGGAAGCGCCGGCCACCGAGGTGATCAGCCAACATGCACCCCTGGTCGAGATTGACCAAGCGGTCGAGCGCACGACCGAGGCGGGAGTCGACGGCCTCGTCAGCTTCGGCGGTGGCAGCGCCATCGACGCCGCGAAGATGATCGCGGTCAAGCTCGCCGACCGGCGTGGTCTCGCGTACCGCGGGCTCCCCCACATCGCCATCCCGACAACGCTGTCGGTCGCGGAGTTGGCAGGCGGGGCCGGTTATACGGACGAGGCCGGCGACAAAGCCGGCATGCGCGATGTGCGTCTGCTGCTCGACACCGTCATCTACGACGCCCAGCTCACGTTTGCGACGCCGATGTCCCTGTGGCTTTCCACCGGCATCCGGGCGATGGACCATGCGATCGAGGGATTCCTGGCCGATGGTGAGCACCCCTTCTCCGACACCATGGCACTCGAGGGGATCAGGCGCCTGTTCGACTCACTGCCCCGCGCGAAGGCCGCGCCTGCGGACGTCGACGTGCGCACCGAGAACCAGCTCGGAGCCTGGTTCGCGTACACACTTCCGGGCCCGTCCGCGAGCGGACTCAGTCATGTGATGGGTAAGCAGATCGGGGCCAGACATGGCATCCCTCACGGCGTGACCTCGTGCCTCCTGCTCCCGCACGTCATGCGCTTCCTGGCGGAGAAGACGCCCGAGCGGATGGCGCTGCTCGGACAGGCGACCGGCTCGGGCAACGCGATCGGCGACGTCCAGCACCTGATCGCAGCACTGGGCCTCCCGCAGCACATCGCGGACTTCGGCATCGGCGAGCCTGAATTGCGAAAGGCGGCGAGCAAGCTCGGTGGGCGCTACCCCTCGGCAGACCTTCTGCGCGTCTACATGGAAGCGATCTGACCCCCGAGGAGGCCGGGGTGTCAATCGACGCGCGGGAGGGGGCCCTCAGGTCAGAACCTCGGTCATGCCGAAACCGGGCCCCCTCCGGCGCTGCGCGCCACCTCCCCACCAAGTGGGGAGGAGATCCCTCCGTCTCAGGAGAGCCAGACCAGCGCCAGGGCGATCGCGGCGGGCGCGGATTGCACCAGGAGGATTCGCCGGCTGACCGTCGCCCCTCCGTAGATCCCGGCGACGATCACGCAGGCGAGGAAGAACGTCAGGATCGGCCGGCCGGAGACGACGCCGTAGGCGACAAGCGCCCACGACAATCCCGCGGCGAGGAAACCGTTGTACAGGCCCTGGTTGGCCGCGAGCACGGCCGACGAATCTGCGACCTCCTGCGTCATGCCGAAGGTGCGCCGCCCGAACGGTGCCCGCCACAGGAACATCTCGAGCACAAGGAAATAGAGGTGCAGCGCGGCGACGATCGCGACCATCACGCCCGCGGCTATCTGCATGCCGTCAATGCCTCCGCCGCCTCGAACGCCGGACGGATGAACCTGCTCTTACCGCCATCACGTCAAGCGCTGCCGCCAGCAAGCCCGGCTCGACGCCCTCCACGGGAAGGATGGTGAGCCATCGAAGCCCCAGGCGCGAGATGGTGTCGAAACGCACCACCGGCACGAACCCTGCCTGCACGACTGAATGTTGGCCGAGATGGCCGACGGAGCCGATCCAGAGCCTGGACACGCCCTCGTTGCGCGCCTGCGCGACGATGGACGCGACGAGCGCACCGAACACGCCCTTCCTGCGGTGCGCAGGAAGCGTCACGCAGTTCCAGATGTAAGCCTCGCCCTGGCGTGGGGTGATCTCCAGCTGGATCTCGCCGATCCATTCGGGCCCGGTGGACAGCCACCCATACCCGGCCAGCTCATCGCCGAGCAGCGCACCGAAGCACCGGCATCCGCGCCCGACCCGGGCTGCCACGAGGTCGCCCTCAGTGCCCATGGCCGCAGCAACCAAGGGTCTGGTCAGGCGATCCAGCTCGTTGACCTTGACCGAAGAGAGATTGGGCGGCGGCCCCGCCGTGCTGAGGTCCGCCGCCCAGAGAGTGCTTCGGATCAGAAGGCGAAGAACAGGTGGCGCACTTTGTGGATGACGGCAGGGTCGCCACTGGCGGAGCCGCCCGGGTAGCGGCCGAAGAAAGTCAGCACCATATCTGCGGCTGAGTCGAAGCGAAACAGTGCGTCACAGCCCTCGAAATTGCCGGTCTCAGCCTCGGACGACCATTTACCATCCTTGATCGTCGCGCGCCATTTGCCGCCCCACGAGCCTGCACACTCGATCCCATACGTCGCGTCGAGGCCGGCCGCAACCTTCTGGTCGACCGTGTACATCCAGAAGACGAATGCAAACGGCAGGATGAGCCCGGCGGTCGCCTCGTCGATGGTCGCGAGCTTATTGCCAAGGCCGTATTCGATGTCGTAGGGGTGGACACCGTAGTCCATGATCTGAAAGGTGCCGTAGAAGCCCGCAGGAACGGGTCCCGCGAACGGGTGATAAACCATGAACCCGGTCCACTCCTCCGGTGTGAGCGCGTCCAGCAAACCGTCGAGCTTCTGCGCGTCCTTCTTGAAACGGTCCAGCGCCTCCGCCCGCGGGAGCTTGCGAAACTCGAGCGCGTGGTCGTTGAGAGTCTCCCCCATGACTGGCAGGCCGAGAGCGCTGCCCTCCTTTCCTGCCTTGGCCGCATCCCAGTTCTTGAAGTAGCCCTCCATGACATCGATCATGTGCCCGACGAGGTCGCGCGTCTCCCAACCGGTGCAGCGGGTCATGACATTCCAATTCTTTGGGTCTTCGACCATGCGCGTGAAGTTGGCGCGGTCGCGGCGCATGACGCTCATGACCGTGTCCTTGCCTTCGGCCGCCATCGGATTGACCGGCGCCACTGCTGCGGTGCTCATCAAATCATTCCCCTCCCAGAGGTCAACTTTGCAACCACCCGAACGATCAAAAGCTCACCCCTCTCGCCGCGGTGGTCGGTACGACGATGGGCGGAAGGACATGGTCAAGCTTGTCGCGCCGCACCTGGAACCACGGCGGCAGGCTCAGGGTAGAACCCAGCGATTCGGCCGATTCGTCGGCAGTGAAGCCCGGGCCGTCGGTCGCGATCTCAAACAGGACCCCTCCCGGCTCGCGGTAATAGATGGATTTGAAGTAGTAGCGATCGATGACCGGCGTCACGTTGCGCCCGGCCTTGACCAGCAGCTCACGCCATTCGGCCTGGTGGGCGGAGTCATCTGCCCTCCACGCAACGTGGTGCACGGTCCCGATCGATTCTTCGCCTTCTGGCCCCTCGGGCGACTCGACCACGTCGAGGATCGAGTGCGGCCCGCCATCACCCGTTTCGAACCGGGTGCGGCGTCCCTCCTGGTCGGCCTTGCGAAAGCCCATCGTCTTGACCAGGAGATCAAAGGTCGCGGTGGCTTCCGCGACGGTCATGGTCACGGAGTTGAAGCCGCGAATCGCGTGCTCCGCGCCGACCGGGCTGTCCGGCCACGCTACCCACGGCTGGTCGGATGACTTGGCGACCAGCTCCAGCTCGATGCCGTCGGGGTCGACCACGACGAGGCCGTCCGTCCCGAACCGCCTCGCCGGCGTCGCCTTCACGCCCAAATTGCGCAGGCGGCTGTTCCAGAAATCAAGGGATCCCTCGGGCACCGAAAATGAGACCGTCGTAACCTGGCCGCTTCCTGCCCGGCGCTCGGGCCAGGTGGGCCAGCCGAAGAAAGTCATCGCGGTGCCGGGCGAACCGAGATAGTCGCCGAAGTAGATGTGGTAGGTGTCAGGCAGGTCCTGGTTGATGCTCTTCTTGACGAATCGCAGCCCGAGCGAGCTCACATAGAAGTCGACGCACTTCTGGACGTCGCCGGTGATGCAGGTTACGTGGTGGATCCCAGGCAGGTTGGTGGGCACGGGGGGTCTCCTTCAAGCCGATCGAACGGAGTGAGAATCAATGTTAGCCCCCCACCTACCTGCTTGAAGACTCCTCGTCGATCCGGCTCCAGATCTCGGCCGCCAGCGGTTCAGCGATCTCCTCCTGGAGGTGGCCGACGAGCCCGATCGCGCGCGCCATCACGGCCAGTCCCCTGGTGACCTGCCACGAGATGTCCATCTCGCTGGCGATGGCGCCGATCGCGCCGGTGGCGTTGACGGGCAGCTCCCTCCCATGGGTTCTGCTCGCCTCGGCCGAGATCGCCTGCATCAGCTCGACGAACCGGCCGGAGAAGCCGTTCTCGGCGGCGAGCGCGAACAGCTTCGGGGTACGCGGGTCGATGGGCTTGTGGATTGGATGGCCGATGCCCGCGATCGGCCGACTCCTTTCTTTGTGGGTCGCCACGACCTGTCGCGCCACGGCCGCCAGGTCCACTCCGTCGTCCTTTCCGGCGAGTGCTTCCTGCAAAGTGCGCGCGGCCTCCTCGACCGAGCCTCCGAAGCGGTCGCCGATGCCCAACAGGCCGGCCGCCACCGCGCCCTGCACCGACTCGGGCGCGCCGAAGTAGGTGAGCCGGGTGGCGATCGCGCTCGGGGTCATCCCATGCTCGACCAGCGTCACGGCCAGGGCGTTGAAAACGATCGATTCCTGCCGGCTGGGAAGGCGTCCCTTGAGCTCGAGAAACGCCATGTCCCCGAGCGACACCTTGCCAATCAGGTCCTCGACCAGGTCGCGTCCGCGCACCACGATGCGATCCGCCGTGCTGCTGCCCATCTCGGACTTCAGCCGCTTCTCCCGCCCGCCCGTCACGGGCGCGTCACGGTGAGCTTCGTCTTGTAGCCGCTCTCGCCGAAGGCTTCCTCGGGGACCAGCTCCACCCTGCAGCGGAACGTAAGCCGGCTGTGAACCGCCTCCGCGATCTCGGTCGCAAGCGCCTCGGCGAATTGGCCACCGGTCGGAACTTCCACCTCGATGGGCACCGGCGGCTGGACGCTCACCCCACCGTCCCGGCGAACGACGCGGGCCCGCCCGGTGGCGCGCGGCCTGAACTCGCCCACCACCGCCAGGATGGCCGCCGGGTAGACGTTGACCCCTCGAACGATGAACATGTCGTCTCGCCGCGCGAGACAGCGCATTCGGAAGCTTGTCCGCCCACATTCGCACGACGTGCCCTCGATCCTGACGATGTCGCCGCTGAGGAAGCGCACGACCGGCATCGCATCGCGCTTCAGATGTGTGTACACGAGCTCGCCTACGGCGCCGGTTTCAATGGCCATGGGCTCCTGCGTGCCCGGGTCCACCAGCTCCGGCCAGATGTGGCCCGTGCCGCAGAAGTGCATGCCATGCTGGCGGGGGCATTCTCCGAAGAGCGAAGGTGCGACGTCGCCGATTCCCATCACCTCCGTGACGGTGACGCCGAGGACGTTTTCGATGTGATCCCGGATGGCGGGAATCCCGCCGCCCGGCTCGCCCCCGGTCACGACGTGCAGCAGGGCGAGTGAGCCCGGGTCCGGGTCTTCTCTTTCGAGCTTGTTGGCGAGGTACTGCGCAAACGAAGGCGTCGACAGCAGCGTGTCGGCCAGGCCCGCCTTCAAACCGAAGAGGACTCGGCTCGTGTCACCGGGCGCGACGGGCACGGCACGGACCCCTATCCGGGTCAGCACGAAGTGCGTGTGGCCGGCGACGAATGGACCTGCGCCGAACGTGGTGAGAACGCTGTGATGGTCGTGTATGCCGGTCGTGTAATACGTTCGCGTTCCGATGCTCGTCCACGTCTCCATGTCGGCGCGCGTTAGCCCGATTACTGTCGGCAGCCCCGTGGTGCCGCTGGTCTGATACACGCGCTTGATGTCCTCCGGCGCGACCCCGGCGTTGGTGCCGAAGGGGGGCTGCTCGTCGACCGCCTGCCTGAGCTCATCTTTGGTCGAAAACGGAAGCTTGGCGAGGTCGGCCAACCGCACCTTGGTCGTTCCGATGCCGCCTTCGCGGAACTTTCGCGCGTAGAACGGAGACCCGTCCAGCAGGTGTTGGAACTGGCGGTCCCATGCGGCTGAGGCCAGCGCTGTCGTGTCGTGCTCGGACGCGGTCTCGATCTCCCGGTCCCAGATCCAATCGCGCTCGCACTTGTCGCCAGGCAGCCTGCCGGCGGTGGAGTGGGTCTTGTTGATGGCGGGTTGAGACGTCATGCGTGCACCCGAAATGATGCGCCTAGAAGCCGGGTGGAGATACGCTTCTCGGCCATGGCGCTACTGCCCACCACCGTCGTCGGCAGCTACCCACAACCCGACTGGCTCGTCGATCGCGCAGTCCTCGGAAGCCGCCTTCCGCCGCGCACGCGAGCCCTGGAGATCTGGCGTCCCTCACCGGAGTTTCTCGAACAGGCGCAGGACGATGCGACGATCGTGGCGATCCGCGACATGGAGCGTGCGGGGATCGACATCATCACCGACGGCGAGATCAGGCGCGAGAGTTACTCGAACCGGTTCGCCACCGCGCTCGATGGAATGGACCTCGACAATCCGGGTACGGCGCTGGACCGCACCGGACACCCCAATCCGGTCCCTCGGGTCGTCGGGCCTATACGGCGGTTGAGAGCGGTCGAGGTGAGAGACGTCAAGTTTCTGCGCGCCAACACCGATCGCATTGTGAAAGCGACGCTCCCGGGCCCGTTCACGATGTCACAGCAGGCCCAAGACGATTACTACCACGACGAGGAGGCCCTCGCGATGGCACTCGCCGACGCGGTCAACGAGGAGGTACGCGATCTCTTCGCCGCGGGCGCAGATGTCGTGCAGCTTGACGAGCCGTATCTCCAGGCTCGATCCGAGAAGGCCCATAAGTTCGCGATCGTTGCGATCAATCGGGCGCTCGAAGGCATTGCGGGAGAAACGGCGCTGCACACCTGCTTCGGATACGCGCACATCGTGCATGCGCGCCCCAAGGGTTACCCGTTCCTGGCGGAGTTGGCCGACGTATCGGCGCGGCAGATCTCGCTGGAGTCGGCGCAACAGAAGGTGGACCTGTCGGTGCTGAAATCGTTGCCGAACAAGCGGCTGATCGTCGGCGTCATCGATCTCTCCGACGACGCCCCGATCGAGGAGGTGGAAACCATCGCGGGGCGCATACGCGACGCTTTGCGCTATGTCGAAGCCGAACGGCTCATCCTCGCGCCCGACTGCGGGATGAAGTACCTCCCGCGCGCCAAGGCGTTCGGCAAGCTCGCTGCGCTGGCTCACGCTGCGGAGAAGGTGCGTGCCGAGCTCTCATAGCTCGGGCTACGCGCGCTGCGTAGTCAAGTCGGGAGCGCGCGCGGCCGCAACCAGAATCGGGATCCCGAGCACCAGCCCGAGGCAGGTCAGCGAAACCGCGACGCCGGCGATGATCGCGGCCCATCGCGACCACCGCGCGCGCCTGGCGACGCCGACCAACGCCACGAGTGCGATCGCAAACAGGCCGACAAAGAGCGCGAGAAGCAGAATGTCTCCCGAATCGTTCGCCCCTCCGGCCACGCCCAGAACCCCGAACAGCGAAATCAGGCCGGCGATCAAGGCATCGACTGCGAGCACCACGAGCAGGTAGATGCGCAGGCCCGGTGACGGTTCCACCGCCACCGGCGGGGGCATCTGGAAGTAGGGCGAAGGCGGGACTGCGGTCTCGCTTCGGGGCCGCCATCGGGACCCGTCCCACCACCACTGCCCGTCGGACGACCACTGAGGAGGCGCGCTGGGCGGCGGCTGCATTTTCAGCTTCCCTCCTCCGGATCAGAGTAAGGGCTGATTGATAAGACCGGATGCCGTTGAATCCTTATCAATCAATTGGGTGTCCGCAGCAGAAACGCGCCGAACATCGGGGCCGTGAACGCGATGCGGGCTCGCTCCGGGCGGTAGACCAGGCCCTTCTGGATGAGGGCGCTCACGGTGGGCTGGATCTCGTTGTTCCGCTTGCCCGAGGCCTGCTGCATCTGCTCGATCGTCGCGCTCTCGCCGAACTTGGCGATGTCCCGCATCAGAAGGCGCTCGTGCGGCGAGGCACGGACGTAGCGGGCCCTGAAGAAGCCGGCGTCGAGCGTCGCAAGGATGCGCGGCCTCAGGCGGCGCAGGTCGGACATGCTGATCGTCTCCCCTTCCGAACCGGTCCACAGGGCATCTCCGTAAACCTGGATGAAGAACGGATAACCTCCGCTGTCCGCCATCACGGCCTCGACCACCTCGTCCGCGAAGCGCCGTCCGAGCCTCACCGCCGGATCGACGAGCGCGGCGCGGTCCTCGGGCGGCCGCAGGTTGCCGAGCTCCTGGGTCGCAAACATGCGCTCTGAGTAGCTCTTCGACCGCGCCAGGTTGTCGACCACGGGCGGCAGGCCGCAGAGCATGAGCATCATGGGGAGGCTTCGCTGCTGCACCGCCGAGGTGGCGCTGAGCAACGCGCTCAGCGTCAGCGCGCCGGGCCTCTCGCGGACGACGTGGAACTCGTCGTAGCGCAGCACCAGTCCCCTGTATTCGCTCTTGAGACACAGCTCGCAGATGTGCGTCAGGGCGTCGCGCAGGTCATCGTCCAGGCGGCGCGGCGGCTCACGCCGGCGGCCCTTGGTGTCAACGCTCAACTTGAACTCGCCGTAGCTCACGGTCAGCGCGCCCACGAGATCGACCGCCGCCTGCAGCGTCTGGCCCGCCTTGTCCTTGAGCCGGGTTGAGAGGCTGAGGCGCCGGAGCGCCCGGTTGACGTCGGTGAGCACGGCGTTCGCGAACGCGTGGGGTTCGGCGTCGCTCTCGGAGAACTCGCGATCGATCACGATCCAGCCCGCGGACTCGGCCTCGCCCTGGATCCGGTTCAACAGCACAGTCTTGCCGACGCCTCGCAGCCCCGTGATGAGCACGTTGCGCGGATGCCGTGGGTTGCGCAGAAAACCGCGCACGGCCTCGATCTGCTCCTCGCGGTCGCCGAGGTACGGCGGGTCGATGCCGTTGCCGGGCCGGTACGGTGTGGGCGGCCACGCGGTTGCCATATTGATAGTGAATGATAAAACTTGCGACTTATCATTCGCCGCGGCCCCGCGCCACCGGACATGTGCGAACATTTGCTCGCTGTGGCCGATAGAGCGGCGGACCTGGGGCTCAACACGGCTGACCCGGCGACCCTGGTCATCGACCTGAACTGCGCCTTCGCCTCGATCGAACAGCAGCACGATCCGAAGCTGCGGGGGCGCCCCCTGGCGATCGCCGCCTACGCGACCGGCGCCGCCACGATCGTCTCCTCATCGAGGGAGGCCCGCGACCTTGGCATCAAGACGGGCATGCGGGTGTTCGAGGGCAGGGCGATCTTTCCGCGCCTGGTCGTGATGGAGCCGAACCCGCCGAGGTACCGCGCCGTCTCGGATCGCCTTGTCGAGATCATGGAGCGGCACAGCCCCGACGTCTTGCGTATGTCGATCGACGAGGCGTCGGTGAACCTGGCCGGCACCCCAGGCCTCGCCAGGCTTGGCCCAGAGGGTGTTGGGGGCGCCATCAAGAGCGCCATCCGCGAGGAGGTCGGCGAATGCGTCACGTGCTCGGTCGGGGTGTCCACCTCGATCTGGATGGCAAAGCAGGCGTCCAACCTCGACAAGCGCGACGGGCTGCAGCGAATCGATCACACCAACCTGGTCTCGGTGTTCGAACGGCTCGAGCTAACAGACCTCTCGGGCGTCGCCGAGGCTACCGCGGCCCGCCTGCGCCGGGCCGGCATTCAGACCCCGCTGGACTTCCTGCGCGCGTCCACCGATCAGCTGGGCCTGGCGGGGATGCGTCCCGAAGTCGCCGGCGGATGGCTGCATAGGCTGCGCGGCTTCGAGGCCAGCAGCTTCGAGAGCGCCGCCCGAAAGAGCTACAGCCATTCGCACGTTCTCGCCCGCGCGACGAGCTCACAGCCAGAGCTCGAGGAGCTGCTCATGCGACTGTCGGACATGGTCGGCCGCAGACTTCGTTCGGCGGGTCGCCGAGGCAGCATTGTCTCCGTCGGCGTCGTGTACCGGCCTGAGGCGGCCCACTTCTCAAAACAATCGAAGCTCGCAGCGCCGATCGCCACCGGCGATGAGATCTACCAGGCGGCGTTGAAATTGCTGGCCGCGCGGGATCCTCGCCGCCAGGTGGGGACCCTGGGCGTCGGACTGTCCGGCCTCAGCGACGCGGGGCCGGGCCAGATGGACCTGTTCACGGATCCCGCGCAGCCCCGTGATGCGCGCCTGGAGAAGGCGATGGACGTCATCCGCAATCGCTTTGGAGAAGATGCTGTCCAGCGCGCGCGTCTCCTCGGCAGGGCCAAGGTGGTCCGGGATCGGATCGCCTTCGGAAACACGGGGCACCCCGACGAGAAACGCCGATAGAGGCCGCCGCCCTTTTCGCGTCGACCGGCGAATACGTCGCCGGCTACTGCCCGAGTGTTTGCGCCGCCCTTAAGAGATCTTCGCCAAGCTTCTGCAGGGTGGCGTTGATCTTAGTGACGGTTTCCGCGACCTCACCGGCCAGGGCTCCGATCGGAGCCAGCGCGCGTCGCGTGTCCTCGTCTGCGTCACCGTCGGTGGTCGGGCCGGGCACGGCCGTCGCTGTGGCGATGGCCGCCTCCACGTCGCGGG